>JAGCSS010000109.1 GCA_017964055.1 Lachnospiraceae bacterium | reverse complement strand
TCATGCCCGAAAGCACGCAGGTCACGCCCTCCTGGTCCCAGAGCCATCTGAAGCCCAGTTCTGCGGGCGTATAGCCCGTACCTGACGCCTTCAGCTCTTCCATGGCCTTATCGGGCAGCGAAACGAGCTTGCCGCCGCGCAGGGGCTCCATGATGATCACGGGCACGCCCTTTTTCTGTGCCGCCTCAAGCCCCGTACGTCCGGCCTGGCTGTACTCATCGTAATAATTGTACTGTATCTGGCAGAAATCCCAGTCATATGCGTTCAGGATCTTTAAAAATGTCTCGGTATCGCCGTGGAAGGAGAATCCGATGTTGCGCACGCTGCCTTCGGCCTTTCGCGCCTCGATCCACTCCTCGATTCCGAGTTTTTTCAGGTTCTCCCACTCCATATAGTCGGTGAACATATGCATCAGATAGTAGTCGATGTAGTCGGTTCTGAGTCTCGCCAGCTCCTCCGCGAAGGTCCTGTCTATCGCCTTGGCCGACCTCATGACGTACTGGGGCAGCTTGGTCGCGATACAGACCTTGTCGCGGCAGTTGTTCTCAGCCAGTATTCGGCCCAGGCACTCCTCACTGCCGGGGTAAATGTAAGCGGTATCGAAATAATTGATGCCGAGCTCTATTCCGCGCAGGATCTCCTTCTCGGCCTTTTCATAGTCTATCTTGCCGCCGTTCTTAGTGAATCTCATGCAGCCGTAGCCCAGCTGTGATATCATATTGCCTTTTCTGTCTTTTCTGTAAAGCATAAATGCCTCCTTCGATTATGATTCAGTGGGTTCCCAGCCTATCCTGCAAATATCTCATGTACTTAAGGTAGTCGTCATCCGAGCTCAGATGCTCGAGTATGACCGGCATATCGCGATCTATGGCGTCCATTTTCGAAACATAGTACTCCAACGGGAATTCGCCGCAGCCCGGCGCGCATTCCTCGAGCCTTACGGTGAATTCCGTGCTCAGATGCACATCCTTTATGTGGCAGCTGCGTATCCTGCCGCCCAGCAGCTCCGCGCACTCATCCACGAGTTCCTCCGCGTTGAAATACCGCTCGATCGAGTTGATCATATTTATTATATCCATATGCACCGCAAAGCGGTCCCGCTCAACCTCATCAAGGAGCCTCGCGTAGTCCTTCGGCCCGGTCGGGATCATCCAGGGCATCGGCTCCAGCGTAAAATACGTATTTTTCACACCGGCCCTGTCAATGATCGTCCTGACCATATCTATCGTCTGTTTTCTGGCCTCCGCGGAGAAATTCTCCTTATAGGGGCCGTCCCAAATCGGTCCGAACGCGCCCGCCACATTCACGCAGCATCTCGCGCCCACATAATCGGCGAGCCTCAGCTGCTCCACGCAGTAATCGAGGTTTTTGGCCCTCTCTGCGGCATCGGGCGAGAGCGCGTTTCTCCATATCCCGACCTCGGCTATGATAAGTCCTGCCCTGTCGGCGGCTTCCTTGTACTCAACGATCTTTTTCTCGGGCTCATTGCTCTGCACGGGAAAGACTACCGCAGTACAGCCGAGCTCCGTCTGTGCCTTTATCCAGCTTTCAGCGCTGTCATACGCCAGCGGCGAAGATGTTCCGAGTCTCATGCGCGCACCTCTCTTTCAGACCCCGTAGAGGACCGAACTGTCTATCTCATCGACCGTCCGGAATCCGGTGGAACTCATGATATATCTGAGCTCATTGCCCACCCCGCGGATGAACTGCTTAACGCCCTCCGTTCCTTCGCTCTCGAGTGCGGGCAGCATCGATCTGCCTACCGCAGCCGCATCGGCACCGAGCGCCAGTGCTTTGAAAACGTCGGCTCCGGTGGCTATGCCGCAGTCCACGATGATCTTAACGCCGGTTCCTTCGAGCGCAGCCTTTATGTCGGGCAGCACCAGCATCGGGGGCACAGCGTAAGGCAGGCGTCCGTGATGATGGCTGACGATGATCGCCTTTGCCCCGATCTCGGCACAGGCTGCGGCGTCGGTTACGCTCAGCACGCCCTTTACGACGAACGGAAGCTTTGTGAGCGTGACGTATGAATGCAGCATATCAGCCGTCTGATAGCTCATCTCTTCACCGACGACCACATCGTAGCCCTCGCTGCCGAATATATGGTCTATATCCATGCCGATGCCGAACGCGCCGACCGACTCGGCATACTGCATCTGATCCCTGACCTTGCCGTTGTCGGCGTAGGGCTTAACGATCCTCACTGTTTTCGCGCCGGTATCGACTATGCTCTTGAACATGTCGTTTTCCATCATGCCGCAGAAATTGAGTATGTTCAGCTCCTTTGCCGCCTCGGAATACTCAACGAGTCCGTTCTTATCACGTCCGCCGTAGTTTTTCAGATGCGAGAACGCCGGCGTCATGACAGGCATTGAAAAAGTCTGCCCTAAGAAATCCACGGCCGTATCGGCCTTTACCGAATCGATGTATCTGGACTCTATCAGAATGGAATCCATATACTGCTCCGTAATGACATTGGCATCGGACGATCTTTGATATCTCTCCATACAGCCTCCCATAAGTTTTAATTATCTGCACATAACCTTCTCTTATACTGCGTCACTGCAGTATTTACCACATTATAACAAGAAAGGGTGCCTGTCACCATTAAAAAACTATAAAAAAAGAGCACCTGCCATCGTTAAAAACAGCAGATACCCTGTATGTATGGACCTTAGGGGGATCGAACCCCTGACCTCCAGATTGCGAACCTGGCGCTCTCCCAGCTGAGCTAAAAGCCCGTCAACGTGTCTGATTATATCATACTCTTTTCAAAAATCAAGAAAAATCTGTGACGCTTAATCTTCCCACGTATAGTCGACAACTACGCAGTTCGGTATGCCGAAGCTCGCGTATTCCTCATTGGTCTCGCTGTGGAAATAAGACTGTACCGATCTGACGATGCCGTTATGCGCGGCAAGGATGATCGTTTTGCCCGAAGCCTTCACGTCGTCGATCACATTGTATATCCTCTGCGCCACGCGCAGCATGGACTCTCCGCCCTCATAATCGTCGGCGAAGCGCTGCTTCGATTCAAAGAAATCCTGCGTGTTCCAGTTTTTTCCTTCGTAACTGCCGAAGTTCTGCTCGATCAGCCTGGGCTCTACACGAAGCGGGATCCCCGTGATGCCCGATATGATCTCGGCAGTCTCCTTCGCGCGCTGCAGCGGCGAGCACCAGATCTCATCCGCCTTTATCCCTCTTTCGATTATCTTGGCGGCTGACATGCGCGCCTGCTCACGTCCCTTGTCAGTAAGTGCTACGTCGGTCTGCCCGCATATCCTTTTCTGCACATTCCACTCGGATTCTCCGTGTCTTACAAAATAGAGTCTTCCCATATCAGTTCCTCCCGACCGCACTCCGATCCGTATGCCGGCGGTCACTTCGTCACATTATAGCACATTATTTGCCCGCTGTGTCCATATATGTTATAATTATTATTTGGAATCAATCTGGGAGGTATTCTGATCTTGGAAAGTAATACCAAGCGCACGCTGCGGATCATACGCATTATCGCGGCCGTGGTCTGGTGCGCGATAATTATATTCTGCTTTTTAAACCGCGACAAATTCACAGTAGACGGGATCGTAAAGATCACTCC
>JAGCSS010000108.1 GCA_017964055.1 Lachnospiraceae bacterium | reverse complement strand
ATCACGGCATCGGGCAGTCTGCCTTCCTTTTCGAGCATCTGAGCCTTTATCTCACGTGAGATGACCGCCTGGAAATCCCGCACGATCGTGGGGAAAGGATGGGGGCCCATAACGGAGCCCAGGCAGTAATGAGTATCGTCTATCCTGCCCGTCCATTCACGGAATGCCTCGGAAACGGCGTCCTTTAACGTCGCGGTGCCTGTCTTTACGGGAACTACCGCAGCTCCGAGCAGACGCATCCTGTAAACGTTCAGAGCCTGTCTCTTCGTATCTTCTTCGCCCATGTAGATAACACATTCCATGCCCATGAGCGCCGCAGCCGTAGCCGTTGCCACACCGTGCTGTCCCGCGCCGGTCTCTGCGATAAGCCTGGTCTTGCCCATTTTCTTCGCGAGCAGGGCCTGACCGAGTACGTTGTTTATCTTATGCGCTCCGGTATGGTTGAGGTCCTCGCGCTTTAAGTATATCTTCGCGCCGCCGAGGTCCTTTGTCATCTTCTCTGCGTAGTAGAGCCTGCTCGGCCTGTTCGCGTATTCGTCCAGCAAAGTCGCCAGCTCCCTCTTAAAGTCCGGATCGTCCTTATACTTCAGGTATGCTTCTTCCAGCTCATTCACCGCATTCATCAGTGTCTCGGGTATATACTGCCCTCCGTGAATGCCAAAACGTCCTTTTGAACCCATGATAATCTCCTAATATTGTATAATCCTGAGTTAATTACATAACTAATAATATCTCAATTATATCTTGTGTCTCAGCCGATATGTTTACACAACATCTTGTATGCCAGACGCCCTTTTCTACAATAGTAGATACTATATATTGTGTTGTAAACATCCATTCCCTTTTCTTGCTTCAAAAACAAAATCCCTTATCTTTTCACGGTCTTTTACGCCGTCCGTCTCTGTCCCGGAACTCGTGTCGACAGCGAAAGGCATAAAGAGCGCGAGCGCCTCGCTTACGTTGCCGGGATTCAGCCCGCCCGCCAGAAAACATCTGTCGCGCAGCCTGTCGGGTATCAGCTTCAGCAGTTCCCAGTCGAAGGCTTTGCCGCTGCCTGTTCCGGAGTCGAGCAGTACGAAATCAGCGGTCGAGTCTATCACATGCTTTACATCCGCAGGGCTTTGCAGCTTAAATGCCTTTATTATCGGCACACCGGGGTTCTGTGAACGCAGCTCCGTGATATAGGCTTCATCCTCCGAACCGTGCAGCTGTATCATGTCGATCACGCCTCCGCGCACGGCAGCCGTGATGTTCTCTGCAGGCTCATTTACATAGACTCCGGTCATCCGTATATCGGGATCGAGCGCAGCCTTAAGCCTGCGCGCCGTTTCGATATCCACCGAGCGTTTAAATCCCGGACTCATGATCATTCCGGCATAATCCGGTCTGAATTCATTGCAGTAGTCTATATCCTCAATGCGTCTCATGCCGCAGAGCTTTACTCTCGGACGGCGGCCTTTAAGCCTTGCCAGCATCATTTTCTTATCCGCGGCTCTCATCAGTGTCTCGCCGATCAGCACCGCGTTGACGCCGGCCTTCCTCAAAACGTCGATGTCATCGCCTGTTTTAATGCCGCTCTCGGCCACAAACAGTACATTCTTCGGAACCAGCCTGCGCAGACGCTCGCTGTTGCGGATATCTACAGTAAAATCCTTGAGATTCCTGTTGTTTACGCCGATGATCCTCGCGCCTGCCCTGACCGCCATGCCGATCTCAGCCTCGTCGTGCGTCTCGACCAGGGCAGAAAGCCCGAGTCTGTCGCAGAGCCTTATCGCGCTCCCGATCTCTTCCTCGCTCATGATCGCGCAGATCAGCAGGACTGCCGAAGCACCGAGTACTTTGGCCTCGAGTATCATATATTCATCGACCGTGAAATCCTTGCGCAGTACCGGGATCGTAACGTTTTCCGCAATCTCTTTGAGTATCGCGTCGCTCCCCATGAACCACTTAGGCTCGGTCAGCACCGATATCGCCGCGGCACCGGCTCTTTCATAGTCGGCCGCGATATCGAGATACGGAAAATCCTCGGCGATAACTCCCTTTGACGGGGAAGCCTTTTTGCACTCACAGATAAAGCTCACATCGCCTTCCCGAAGCGCCCTCTCGAACGGAAAACCCGTTTCGCAGTTCATCGAAAACGCCTTTTTCTCCAGTTCTTCGTATGAGATCCTGCTCTTTGCTTCCCTGACGCGCTCTCTGGCGTTTTCCGCGATCGTTTCAAGTATGTTCTCACTCATTTTGCGTTTGATACCTCTACGGCCTTTAAAAGGGCCTCATAAGCCTTTCCCGAGTCAATGAGTTCCGCTGCGAGCTTTACGCCCATCTTCATGGATTCAGCCTTTCCTGCGCCGTAGAGAGCGGCTCCCGCGTTCAGCAGCACCGCATTGCGCTTCGGACCCTTCTCCTCGCCAGTGAGGATCGCCGTAACGGTCTTTGCGTTCTCTTCGGGCGAGCCGCCTCTGATGTCATCCATCGTGCAGCGCTCAAAGCCGAAATCCTCGGGCTTGATCGTATAGGTCGCATAGCGTCCGTTCATGAAATCGCATACGGTCGTAGGCGCCGAAGGAGATATCTCATCCAGCTTGTCCTGTCCGTATACAACGAGTCCCTGCTTAACGCCCAGGCTCATCAAAACCTTTGCCAGCGGCTCCACCAGATACTCATCATATACTCCGAGCAGCTGATACGTGGGCTTTGCGGGGTTTGTGATGGGGCCCAGGATATTGAATACGGTCCTGAAACCGAGCTCCTTGCGGATGCCTCCGACATACTTCATCGAAGCGTGGTACTTCTGGGCGAACATAAAGCAGAAATTCGCCTTTTCGAGCATCTCAACACATTTGTCGGGGTCCTGCTGGATATTCATGCCAAGTGCCTCGAGACAGTCCGCAGTACCGCAGCTGGACGATGCCGCACGGTTTCCGTGCTTGGATACCTTGATGCCCGCGGCAGCCATGACAAATGCAGATGTGGTGGAAATATTGAAGCTGTGCGCTCCGTCACCGCCGGTACCTACGATCTCCATGGTCTCCATGCCCTTTGTATCTACCACGGTGGCATGATCTCTCATCGCCGCAGCGCAGCCCGATATCTCGTCGATGGTCTCGGCCTTAGTGCTCTTTGTAGAGAGTGCCGCGAGAAATGCGGCGTTCTGAGTGGGTGTGGTCTCGCCGTTCATGATCTCGTTCATTACGGTATAAGCCTCGTCATAGCTCAGGTCCTCTTTGTTTACGATCTTGATGATTCCTTCTTTTATCATGGTTTCGTCCTCCTTCTGTCTTTTAGATTAATTAATTCATGTTTTAATTATTTCGTTGAAAATACAAAATTCAGCAGCATCTGCTTTCCGTTGGGTGTAAGTATCGATTCGGGATGGAACTGCACGCCGTAGACCGGATAATCCCTGTGCATCACGGCCATTATCTCGCCTTCTTTTGTGCGGGCCGTAACCTTAAGGCATTCCGGAAGCGTATCCTCCACGGCTGCCAGAGAGTGATATCTGGCGACCTCAGCCTCCGCAGGACATCCGACAAACAGCGGGCAGGTCCTGTCAAACTCCGTTACCGAGGCCTTGCCGTGCATCAGTCGTGACGCGTAGGATACCTTTCCGCCGAATACCATGCAGATCGCCTGATGTCCGAGACAGACTCCCAGTATCGGGATCTTCCCCGCCATTTTCTCGATCACCTCCGGACATATGCCCGAGTCCTCGGGCCTTCCCGGTCCCGGCGAGATGATTATGCCCGCAGGCTTCATCTCTTCTATCTCCCTGACCGTCATCGCGTCATTCCTGATGACTTTTATGTTCGGCTCGATGCTCCCGACCAGCTGATAGAGGTTATAGGAGAAGCTGTCGTAATTATCGATCAAAAGTATCATTCTTCCACCTCCTCTGCCAGCCTGAGCGCCTTTACAACGGCCGCCGCCTTATTCATGCACTCCGTGAATTCCTTCTCGGGTACGGAATCCGCCACGATCCCGGCTCCGCTCCTTACATAAACCCTGTTGTTCTTTTTATATGCGATCCTTATGGCAATACAGGTGTCCAGATTGCCCGTAAAATCGATATAGCCTATCGCGCCGCCGTAAATGCCTCTTTTGTCATTCTCGAGATCGTTTATGAGCTGACAGGCCCTGATTTTGGGCGCTCCGGAAAGTGTCCCCGCAGGCAGTATCGCATCGATCGCGTCCAGCGCGTCCTTATCTTCCCTGATCAGTCCCTTTACCGTCGAACCGATGTGCATTACGTGGGAATACCTCTGAATACTGTGGAACTGCTCGACCTCAACGGTCCCGAACCTGCTTATCCTGCCGATATCGTTTCTTCCGAGGTCCACGAGCATGTTGTGCTCTGCCAGCTCCTTTTCGTCGGCCAGCAGCTCCTCCTCCAGCGCCCTGTCCTCCTCGGGCGTCTTGCCCCTCGGTCTGGTGCCGGCCAGCGGGAAAGTATGCAGCACACCGTCCTCGAGCTTAACCAGCGTCTCCGGCGAGGCACCCGCAACCTCCATATCATCTCCCGAAAAATAGAACATATACGGTGAAGGATTGATCGTGCGGAGTATCCTGTATGTATCAAACAGGCTGCCCTCGTAGTCGGCTCCGATCCTGTTCGACAACACTATCTGGAAGATGTCGCCCTCAAAGATATGTTTCTTTGCTCTCTCGACCATCTCGCAGTAGTGTTCCTTCTCAAATAACGGCTTTAATTCGCCTTTTAAGCGGCCTTTCGGGATGTCGGCGGGCTTTCCGTTAAGTATCAGGTCCTTCATCTGTTTCATCTCGATCTCGGCCCTGTTGTACTCGGTCTCTATGTTGTCGGGCGAAACGTTTATTATCAGGATCATTTTCTTTTTCACATTGTCAAAAGCAATGACTCTGTCGAAGAGCATCAGATCCGTGTCCCTGAAGCCCTCCGTATCGGCCGCGTTCAGCTTCAGTGTAGGCTCGGCGTATTTCAGGTAGTCATACGAGAAATACCCCACCAGACCGCCCGTAAACGACGGAAGACCTTCGAGCTTCGGGCTCCTGTGCTCGTTCAGGACCTGACGGATGTATTTGTTGGGATCGCGGGTCTCGATCGT
>JAGCSS010000107.1 GCA_017964055.1 Lachnospiraceae bacterium | reverse complement strand
TACGCATCTGATAGATGAGATTCCCGGCTCTCATGCCGTTTTCCCTGCGGATATCGACAGTTCTGTATTCTTCCAGCGCCTGCAGGATATCATATCCCGAAAACGGAACCCTGACACATGCGCCTGCCGCTCTTTCGGGCTGCGGTGAAGGTTCCGCATCCATAAGCGCAGGCACACGTCCCGCAAATATCACTTTGCCGCCCGCGCGCGCAAACTCCTCAAGGAGCTTTAACGTGGACGACCTCACCGTGATCAGATCAGGGACTACAACAGCGTCATAAGCCATCTTTCCGCAGACAAACCTGCCGTCACGCACTCCGTGTTCGAAATCCGCGAGCAATGATTCCGAGATCAGGTCAAAATCTATAAGACCGAAAAGCAGCACATTAATGAGTGAGAGGAACTCCTCGTCCCTCTGCTTTCTCACCGCTCCGGTCTGTTCATCGCTCCCCCACAGCAGCCAGTAGGATTCGACCGGATGGATGACCGCGACCCTTACGTCCGGCTTGCCTCTGGTCAGCGCTGTATTCAGCCTGCCGAAATAATCCTCGATGTATTTATATTCTTTGTACCAGGGTGACTGATAACCGATCGATGCCGGATAATCGCGCTTAGCCTCACCCGCCATCGCGGTCCATGTAAGATGCGGTACTCTGAGCGTAACACCCAGCGCGGCCTGCCAGTCTCCCTGCAGTTTGTGTCCCCTGAAATCAAAATAATATCCCGTGACTCCGTAGAGCTCGCTCATGATACCGGGAGCTCCGAGCTGATGCGCCGCGCTCGCCGCCTGTTTCGCGGTAGAAAACTCCCTGTAATCGCAGAGCATGTCTATGCCGGGTATGTCAAAGCCCCTGTACGAACGCATGGCCTCGCCGAGCGCCGCCGTCTGCGATCCGAGTGTAGGCTCCGACATCATATGTCCGGTAAGCAGTATGCCGTGCTCTTTGCACCATGCTCCGATATTGTCCGCGAAAGCCTCGGCGAAACGTTCACTTACAAAATCGTGATACTCGTATCTGACCTTCGAATACCTGCCGTCCGGCAGCTCCCAGAACAGCTCAGGCAAATGTTCCAGCAGGCTGTGTCCGTAACGCTTCGAGAAATCCTCTTCAAAATCATCCGAGAAAGGAATGCGCACAGGTCTGCCATCCCCGGCAAATCCAAGCCTTTCCTTTGCGGGAAACTGCGGCTCATCGGTAAAAATCGACGGTATATCCTTCCCGAAATGCTTTCCGAACCAACTGTAATACCGTTCGTGAGTCACCTTTATGAACTCGTCTATCGCGCGTTTATCCAGTGTATTTACGTATGCTTCGTTATTGAACCAGGGATTGTCGCCCGATACGACGAGATATGCGTATCTGACGAAAGACGCCGTATCTAATGTATCTGCCGCTTCACCGCCGTCTCCGTCTTTCAGGCCGGTCTCAGTCTCATCATCCGCGAGCATCCTGTATGACGCAAGACACCCGTTCTCCAGTCTGATCAGATATCTGCCGAGCAGTGTCCGCTCGTCGCTCTCTACCGGCGCGGCAGAGGATGAAAAGCCTCTCTTCCCCGCATTATCCGCATCATCCGGGCTGTCGGTCAGGAGCAGAAAGCGGGACCTGAAGCGATGATCCTTCGTAACTATACCGCCCGCAGCGCCCGAGGGCCATCTGTCCTCATCGTACAGCCTGGCAAGCATGCCACGTTCGTCAAAATCCTTACGCGCCTCTGCTATCAGCTCCATGAACTCATCACTCAGATACCTGTTGGTGAGTCCGGTCCTGACATGCAGATGCGCGCCTCCCATGCCCATGTCTTTGAAAACATCGGACAGAAAGCGGATATTCTCTTTTGTCATAGTGGTATTCCATGCCCAGAACGGAGCTCCCCTGAACTCCGGCCCCGGATCCCTGAATAACGCATCGTCTAATCCTGCTGTGTTTTTATATAACATATGCCTCACCCCCGTTCGGCTATATTATAGTTTTTAACACGTATAAAATCAACTTACCCGGCCTTTCCTGTAGTTATTTTCTTGATCCATTTTCCGCTCTTAAGCCTCATAAAGCTCCAGAAGGTCTTGATTATCTGGTCCGATTTGAGGCAGACATATATCCAGAATGCCGGGAGCCTAAACACAAAGCCTGCCAGCAGTCCGAGCGGTATGGAAATGACCCATAAGAAAATATTGTCCGTGATCATCAGCATCTTTGTGTCTCCGCCGCCGCGCAGCACGCCCTTTGTCATGATGCTGTTGGTCGCCTGGAAAATGATTATCAGACTGATCGCCAGCATCAGGCTGCCGGCAGTCCGCTGCGTCTCGGGGCCTACTCCCTTGTAGTACGAAATAATGGGGTTCTTGGCTATTGCAATGAAAGCCGCAGAGACAAGTCCCAGCCCGAGACCCAGTCCGAAGAAGAGATACCCCTGTTTCATCGTTCCTTCCCTGTCTCCCGTGCCGAGCGTCTGTCCCGTAACTATGGCACCCGCCTGGCTGACGCCCTGCACCACGACGGTGCTGAGCTGCTGTGTCACGGCGGTTATCGCATTTGCCGCCACCATCGTCTTGCCCAGATGACCGATGATGACCGCGACCATATTATTGCCGATGGCGAGTATGCCGTCACTGATCAGCACCGGGATGCAAATCTTGATGTATTCGCCGAGCAAAGTCTCCGTTTTCATGAACAGGTCCTTAACCCTGAACATGATCTCGCTGTCCTTAAGGAACAGGTATCCGAGTATGCATGCAGCCTCGAATATCCTCGCGATCAGTGTGCCTATCGCGGCACCGGCGACCTCCATGCGCGGCGCGCCGAACTTACCGAAGATGAATGCGTAGTTGGCGCCCAGATTAACAAAGAACGCGCCGATTGAAACGAACAGCGGGAGCTTTACCTGTCTGACGCTCCTTAACGCTATCGTGGTCGTAAGCGAAGTGCCCAGGAAGAAATAAGTGACTACGGACCATTTGAAATACTGCATGCCGAGCTCGATGATGGGTTCCTCTTCGGTATACATCCTCATGATCGTGCGGGGCATGACCGCGGTCGCCCCCGCAAAAAGCGCGGCGAGCAGCAGCGTGAGCCTCAGCATCAGGCAAACGGTCTGTTTCAGGGCATGCGAAGCCTTATCCGTTTCCTCATTGCTCATTTTCATGCCGTAATAACGTGATACCAGGACAGACGCGCCCATGCCGAGTCCCATACAGAATATCTGGTAGATACTGATAAAAGAATTGGCCAGTGACGTGGCCGAAAGCGCCTCTTCGGAGAGTGACCCGACCATGATAGTGTCGAGCATATTGACGCCAATAGTAATAAGGCTCTGCAGAGCTATCGGCAGAGCCAGTGTGAAGACATTTTTATAGAAAAGAGGTTCCTTTTCAAATAACTTATATTTCATATACTGCAGCCATAGATATAGATTTTTGTATTTCTTATCTTACATTATACTACGCCGCAGAAAACATTCGACTTATTTTTTGACAAAAATATTGTCAAATAATGCTGAATCTCACATTATAAAATCATGCATCATTTGAGCATATCGGCCAGATACTTCGTGAACTCGTGGTCGGGCGTGTCTTCGGTGATCTCCCATACCAGGACTCCCGCGAGCGAATACTGATCGATCAGCGCGAATTTTCCGTCTATCGCATCCGTGCATTCATATGAGATATACCAGCAAAAATACTCGGAATTCTCATCATCATTCCACAGATATGCGCCGCCGACCTTATCGTTATAGCCCTTATGCCAGCCGCTCTCCTCAACGGGAACAGCCTCCTGCTCAAACTTCTGTATCTGCGATACAGTCAGGAAATCCTTGCTGATACCGTTCGGAACAACGATCTTTGATCCGTTGGGCGCCTTAGTGCCTTCAGCAAGCCTGAAACCAGTCCCGTAGTAAGGTATGCCGATGTTGAGCTTGGTCTTGTCCACACCTTTGATGATGAAATACGCCATCGCGTTCTTTGTTCCCGATACCGACGACGCATGTCCGGGCTGATCATCCCAGTCTCCCGCCATATCATATGTCATGATGTTGATATAGTCGAGAAACTGCGAAGCCGCCTCCCAGTTCTGGTTGGGCAGTGTCCATCCGGTCGATGACGACGCGCATGCGGTAAGCAGCTTTGTGCCTTCGCCGAACTCAGCGTCCAGTCCCGCTTTCAGTGCCTTTAAGAGTTCGGGGAAATTGATCCTGTCCTCAAGCGCAGTACCGAATATCGGACAGCCCTGGTCACTCTCATCCTCGGGCCGCCTCTCACCGTCATTGCTGCCCGACGGATACTCCCAGTCGATATCTATTCCCGCGATCCAGTCATATTGCTTTATCAGGTCGACACAGGCCTTGACAAAACTCGCCCGGCCCTCCTCAGTATAGGCCATCTCGCTGAAGAATCCGCATCTCGACCATCCGCCTATGGATATCATGATCTTAACATCGGGATACTGCTCATGATACTCGGCATACTTCGCGAATATCTTTTCATCCGCCTCGGGCAGTGTTGACGCGATCGCGAACTCCGTTCTGGCGGGCTTTCCGTCCGCCCTTCTCTCGAACGAGGTCTCCGTCTCCTCACCAACGGGCACTATCTCCCAGAAAGCATGGTTTACCATCGTTACGCTCTCCCACGGGATATCCTCGACATTGCCGTTTTTTTCGCCGAGCTTCCAGTTAGGGAAATACACGATTATCTCTTTGCCGCCGATATGTGAAAGACCCTCATCCTCCGCGGGCTCCGCGCCTGTTTCTGTCTGAACACCTTTATCCTCTCCGGCGTCAGTATCCGCAGCAGCGGCATCGTTATTATCAGCCGCACCGGGATTATCCTGCGTCGCGGTATCGCTCCCCTGCGTATCCGAAGCCTCAATACCGTTTGCTTCGCTCCCCGTATCTCCCGCGCCGCTTGTTCTGCACCCTACACATAAAACAAGCACAATAACCAAAACAACAGACATGACATTTCTGATCTTTTTCATACCCCACCTCCGCGTAGCTGCGGCATTCGCAGTTTGTGCTTCACACAATTCTGCTTGCCTCCGTAAATACACTTTAGCATTTTTCACGCAGGTATTCCTTTGCAGAATCTGTTATTTTTTGCATTATTGTGCTGAATATTTTGCTGTTTCTTATCCCGGTACCGACAGTCTGTGATCAAACCGAATCAAGTAAAGGATAGTGTACCCTGCCCGTCGATCCAGGACTTCTGCGGCACGTCATGGATGATATCGCTGTCGCGGTAGTTTCCGATCAGGAAAGGTGACTGCGGATCGTGCAGACAGCTCTGTTCGAGAACCTTTTCCGGTTCCGCATTTGCGTAGCAGTATCTGCACAGATGCCTGCAGGTATTATAAGCTCCGATGTCGCATGAAAGATAACATGCGCACTCCGCGCGGGCACCTTTCTTTTTCGGCACGATCAGCTTTTTGCCTATCGCATTTTCATAGTCGCTAATCTTCATGCATCCGCTGCAGTCGGCACCGAATGCGGCGAGTTCGTCGCCTTCTGCACAGGGCCTGACCGTCATGCCGCATGCGGACGCAATCTCAATGATCCTTTTTCCGATATGCAGGCGTTCGTCCTTCGGTACTTCTCTCGCCTCGGGGAAATTGCGCCTCACCTTCGGATACAGGTCTATAAAGCTGATCACGACGGTTTTCGTATATCCGCTCAGAGCTCCGGCGATCTGCTCAAACGCGTGCAGATGGTACTCGGGCGTGTAACGCTCGGACAGAAATATCGGGTCGTACCTCCAGCCGATGCAGTCGGCACCCACTATTTCCGAAAGACGCTTAAAATCTTCGATCAGCCTGTGTTTATCGGGAACGTTCGGTTCTATGTCACGTCCGTATGAAGTGAGCGTCACATACCAGAACTGTCCGTAATCCCGCAAAAGGTCCATATATGGGAACATCGGTGCCGGATTCTTTGTGCAGAAGCCTATCACATCCACGACCGAAGGATCGAGTCGGTATCTGCTCACCTGATCTCTGTTATACGGGTTGCGCACGCAGACAAAGCCTTCCCTCAGGCGGTTCGCGAACCACTCTGCGTAGAAGGCCGGGATATCCGTACGCTGTCCCGTATTAATGATCATAATAAATCTCCGTATCCTGCGTCAGAACTTCTCGTGGCAGCGCTCGAGATACCGCGCGGGCCTGTGTCCGGCCTCGCTCAGGAACTCATCTGTCTCCCTGACCAGGGGGGAT
>JAGCSS010000106.1 GCA_017964055.1 Lachnospiraceae bacterium | reverse complement strand
GTCAGAGAGCCTGCCCTCGAGCTGAGCCTGCAGCTCATCCTTATTGCAGCCCTCACGGTCCATCTTATTGACCAAGATAAAGGTCGGGATGTCGTAGTGCTCGAGCAGCTTCCAGAGTGTGCGCGTATGGGCCTGTATGCCGTCGGTTCCGCTGATAACGAGTATGGCCGCGTCCAGCACCGAAAGCGCTCTCTCCGTCTCTGTCGAAAAATCCACATGACCCGGAGTATCGATCAGCGTGAACAGGGCGTCACCGCGCGAAAATACCGCCTGCTTCGAAAAAATAGTAATTCCCCGTTCACGTTCGAGGGCATAATTATCAAGGAAGGCGTCTTTTTTATCGACTCTTCCCAACCTGCGGATCCTTTCGCATTTGTACAGGATCGCTTCGGATAATGTCGTCTTGCCCGCGTCAACATGAGCGAGGATTCCTATTACCAGTCTGTGCATAGATTATTTAAAAAATCTCTTTTTCTTTCCTTCTTCGGGTCCGGCGCTGCCGCCCATGGCCTCATCGAATTTCTTCAGAAGCTCCTTCTGCTCGGAATTGAGCTTGGTGGGAACCTGAACGATAAGCGTTACATAGTGGTCGCCCCTGACGTTCTTATCCCTTACCGAAGGCACTCCCTTGCCCTTGAGCCTGATCCTGGTCTCGGTCTGGGTTCCGGGCTTTACATCGTAGATAACGTCGCCGTCGATCGTGGTGATCCTGATCTCGCCGCCGAGAGTCGCCGTAGCAAAGCTCATCGGAGCGGTCGAATAGATATCCATTCCGTCACGCTGGAAGATCGGGTGATCGCTCACGCTGACCTCAACGTACAGATCTCCTCTGGGTCCGCCGTTCTCGCCGGGCTCACCCTTGCCTGATATACGGATGCTCTGTCCGTCATCTATACCTGCGGGAACAGAAACCTGGATCTTCTTGCGCCTCGAGATATATCCCGAGCCGTAGCAGTTCGGGCACTTATCCTTAATGATCTTACCTGTGCCGCGGCAGTCCGGGCATGCCTGAATGCTCCTGGTCATGCCGAAAAGAGTCTGCTGCGTGTATGCCACCTGTCCCTTGCCGCCGCACTTTGAGCATGTGGTGGCACTGGTGCCGGGCTTCGCGCCCGTTCCGTGACAGTTCTCGCACTCTTCCTTCAGCGTGATCTCGAGCTCCTTATCGACGCCCTTCATGGCCTCGTCAAAAGTGATCCTTATGCGTGCGCGAAGATTGGCGCCCTTCTGGGGACCTGTGGGATTGCGTCTGGCCCCTCCGCCGAACATCCCTCCGAACAGATCGCCGAACAGATCGGTGAAGTCCATGCCGTTGAAGTCGAATCCACCGCCGCCCATGCCTCCGTTCTCAAAGGCCTGATGTCCGAACTGGTCGTACTGACGGCGCTTATCGGGATCGGAAAGTACTGCATATGCTTCTCCGACCTCTTTGAACTTTTCCTCGGCGGTCTTATCACCCGGATTTGCGTCGGGATGATACTTTTTGCCGAGGGTCCTGTAGGCCTTTTTAATCTCATCGGCCGACGCGTCTCTCGAGACACCGAGGACCTCATAATAATCTCTTTTCTCTGCCATAATGTTCTATCCTTTTCCCCGTGCAAAGCTGTCTTCGATGCACGGGACATCATTGTTTATACCCGAATGGGGCGAGACCGTAAGGCCCCACCCCGTCCGGACATCAAAGAACCCTCAAAACCGGATCCTCTGTATTATTTCAAGCATTATACTTCTTTATAATCCGCATCGACAACATCATCGTTGCCGCCGTTGTTCTGTGAAGCGCCTGCGCCGCCGTCAAATCCTGCGCCGCCCATGCCGGCACCGTCAAAGCCTGCGCCCGCACCTGCTCCGGGACCTGCCTGACCTGCTGCCTGAGCCTGCTCGTAAACCTTCTGGAAGAGGCTCTGTGAATCGGTCATCAGCTTCTCCTTGGCTGCCTTGATATCCTCAACCTCGCCCTCGGTCATAGCCTCGGGATTGGTCTTCTGCAGGAGTTCCTTGATCCTGTCGATATCGGCCTGAACAGTTGCCTTATCGGACTCTGCGATCTTGTCGCCTACATCCGCAAGAGCCTTCTCGGTCTGGAATACGATCGAATCGGCCTCGTTGCGTGTATCAACGGCTTCCTTACGCTTCTTATCCTCAGCCTCGTACTGTGCGGCTTCCTTAACTGCGCGATCGATCTCGTCGTCGCTCATCGAAGTACCCGATGTGATGGTGATGTGCTGCTCACGGCCTGTGCCCTTATCCTTTGCGGATACGTTAACAATACCGTTTGCATCGATATCGAAGATAACCTCGATCTGAGGCACACCGCGTCTTGCGGGAAGGATGCCGTCGAGTCTGAACTGTCCGAGGAGCTTGTTGTCCTTTGCGAACTGTCTCTCACCCTGAGTTACGCGGATATCAACTGCGCTCTGGTTATCCTCGGCAGTCGAGAATACCTGGCTCTCACGGGTAGGAATGGTTGTATTTCTCTTAATGATAGGTGTAGCGATACCGCCGAGGGTCTCGATAGCCAGTGTAAGAGGAGTAACATCGAGAAGAAGGATGTCGCCCGCTGCCTTATCGCCGGCCAGCTTGCCGCCCTGAATGGAAGCACCGATAGCTACGCACTCATCGGGGTTAAGAGTCTTCGAAGGCTCATGTCCGGTAAGCTGTTTAACCTTTTCCTGTACGCAGGGAACACGGGTGGAACCGCCGACAAGCAGAACCTTGCCGAGCTCGGCTGCCGTAATGCCTGCATCACGGAGCGCGTTCTGTACGGGAACCGCGGTGCTCTCAACGAGATCGTGGATCAGCTCTTCGAACTTCGCTCTGGTGAGGTTCATGTCGAAGTGCTTGGGTCCGTCCTGGTTCGCTGTGATGAAGGGCAGGTTGATATTTGTGGTGGTCGAAGAAGAAAGCTCCTTCTTTGCCTTCTCAGCTGCCTCTTTAAGTCTCTGGAGCGCCATCTTATCTGTTGAAAGATCGATGCCCTCCTGCTTCTTGAACTCGTCGATCATGTAACGGGTCAGTCTGTCATCGAAATCATCGCCGCCGAGTCTGTTGTTGCCGGCTGTAGCCAGAACCTCGATAACGCCGTCGCCTATGTCGATGACGGAAACATCGAATGTACCGCCGCCGAGATCGTATACCATGATCTTCTGCTCTTTTTCGTTATCCAGTCCGTACGCAAGAGCCGCAGCTGTGGGCTCGTTGATGATACGCTTTACATCAAGGCCCGCGATCTTGCCCGCGTCCTTGGTGGCCTGACGCTGTGCGTCGTTGAAGTAAGCGGGAACTGTGATAACAGCCTCGGTTACCTTCTCGCCGAGATAGTTCTCCGCGTCTGCCTTCAGCTTCTGAAGGATCATAGCGGATATCTCCTGAGGCGAATACTTTTTGTCATCGATGGCTACCTTAAAATCGGTGCCCATGTGACGCTTGATCGAAGAAATGGTCTTGTCGGAGTTGGTAACAGCCTGACGCTTTGCCGCATCACCGACGAGACGCTCACCGTTCTTCGCGAAAGCAACAACAGAAGGTGTGGTCCTTGCGCCTTCGGTGTTAGTGATAACTGTAGGCTTTCCGCCTTCCATAACAGCTACGCATGAATTTGTGGTTCCTAAGTCAATACCAATGATCTTACTCATAACTTTATCCTCCTGATGATTATCAATATATTTCACCGGAGCCTTACTTATCGCAGGCTCCTGCTGAACTTACGGATCAATTAGTTGGCTACCTTTACCATCGAGTGTCTTACGACGCTGTCGCGGTACATATAGCCCTTCTGCAGCTCCTCGCTGACAGTGTTCTCGCCGAACTCATCGTTGTCCTCATGCATGACCGCATTGTGGAATTTCGGGTCGAATTCCTTGCCCACCGCTTCGATGGGCTTAACTCCCGCCTCCTCAAGGGAAGACAGAAGCTGCTGATATATCTTTTCCATGCCCTGAACGAAAGGATCGTCCTTTTTGTCCTCTGAAACGCTTGCCAGGCCGCGTTCGAAGTTATCGATCGTCGGAAGTATCTTTTCAACGATGCTCTTGGCTCCGACCTCGAACATCTGGCTCTTTTCCTTTTCGTTCCTCTTGCGGAAATTATCGAATTCCGCGAGATTCCTGAGCAGCCTGTCGTTGAGCTCTCCGACCTTACCGGTGAGTTCTTCGATCTTAATATCCTTTTTGTCCTTCTTGTCCTTTTTGTTGAACAATGAGACCTTTTTCTTTTCCTCCGAGCCTTCTTCAGCCTCTTCGCCGGCGCCGTCCGCATCCTCTATGGGGATCTCTTCCGCAGCATCCTCAGCCTCTGTTTCGGCATCTGCCGCATCTTCGGCCTGCTCCGCGGCTTCCTCGGCAGCCTTTCTGATGGCTTCTTTGATAAGCTCTTCCTTTACGTCTGACATTTTACTTTCCTTTCAATAAACTACTTATTTTTGAATATTGAATCCAGGTCGTTCATAAGATTCTTAAGAGTCGCGACAACTTTTTCGTAGTCCATCCTCTTGGGTCCGATGATGCCGACCTTGCCGTAAACGCCCTCATCCATCCTGTAGGTGGCTGTGACTACGGAACAGTCCTTCATCGAATCGATAGGAGTCTCGCCGCCGATGTAGACCTGAATGTCGTTCCTCGGCTCGTCATCCTTGTCGCCGCTCTCCAGCTTGTTATCTATCAGCTCCGCGAGCTCCTGCTTATCCTCGAGCGTGAACAGAAGGTTCTGCGCCGTCGCGGTATCGGTGAGCTCCGGATACTTGAAAAGATTCGTGGCACCGCTGGTGTAGACCTGTATCTGGCCTTCCTCTTCCATCGAATTCGCTACCGCGTCGAGTATGTCTCCGACCAGGGTCGTATGCTCGCCGGCCTGCTCCTTCATCTTCTGGACGATGCCGATATTTATCTCTTCGAGATCAAGTCCCACAAGGAAGGTGTTCAGGATCAGGTTAAGCTTAAGGACCACATCCTACTCCACCGGCTCACTCACGGGAATGATCTTGTTCTTCGGGATGTTCCCCTCAAGAAGGATAACCGCGAGAATGTGGGTGGGATCGACCTCGGTAAGCTGTATGAACTTTACCTTTCGGCTTCTGTATTTCGGCGTGGTGATCATGGTCGCGTAGTTGGTATTGACCGCGAGCAGCTTGACCACCTGCTGGAGAAGCGTCTCGATCCTGTCGGACTTCTCCGTGAGCTGGTCGCGCATCGTGTTAACCTCTTCGACCTTCTCTTCCATCATCGTATCGACATAAAGACGATACCCCTTATCCGTCGGAATACGTCCCGCGGAAGTGTGGGGCTGGATCAGATAACCGAGCTCCTCAAGGTCAGCCATCTCGTTACGTATGGTGGCCGAACTGAGGCTTAAGTCGGTGTACTTGGAGATCGTGCGCGAACCGACCGGCTCACCCGTCTCCAGGTAGTTCCTGATGATAGCCTGAAGTATCTTCACTTTTCGATCATCGAGCTGCTCCATCTTCATTCTCCTGCAATACAGTGCCCTAAACAGTTCCGTTCCGAAGTTGTTAGCACTCAATCTACAGGAGTGCTAACACCCTATAACAATATACCTCTACCTGTATTCATTGTCAACATTGAAATTATAAAATAAATGTAAAAAGGAAGCGTGGTAAAAAACCTCGCTTCCGTTCCGCTTGCAGTATCAGAAATCCTCTTCATCAGCCCCGTCAGGCCCGTACTCGAGCCAGTCCGTATAAGCTGCGTTTGCCTCCTGCGAATCCTTTTTCTTATGCCATGCGTCGATGTCGCTGCATATCGCGAGCATCTCATCGACGATCAGTTCTGCCTTGTTTGGCTTGACATAGCTCAGATACGCGATCATCCTGTCCATAGCTTTTATGCCGCCGAGATTGGCAGCCACCTGCTCACCGAGCGCTGCCGGGAATCCCAGATGTTTTATCGCCGCAACCAGCTCGTTTTTCTTGCGGACCCAGTCCGCATGTCCCCCGTTCATGTCATACCTCCTGTAAAATACATCTTTTAATCGTATCCGTCTTTCCGTATCGGCCATCTATACACACCCAAATTCATATGAAATCAGCCATGATCGCGTTCGCAACGTCCAGTCCTGCTTCCGTCAGCCTGATACGTCCTTCGGACCTTTCCATGAGCCCCATGCCGCAGTATTTGTCAATGATATCACCGAACAGCGCGTCACAGCTCTCACCGAAGCGCTGACTGAACTCGGCTTCGGCAAACCCGTCTGTCAGGCGAAGCCGGAGCATCATGTACTCTCCGATCAGGTCGCGCCGGGCCAGTTTTTCTTCGTCTTTTCTATCCCGTCTGCCTGCAGTATAATCGGCAAGATCGCCCGTATTTTTGAACCTGACTCCGCTTAACAGCCGTCCGTCAGTACCCCGTTCACAAAGATATGACGAAGCACCGAGACCTGCACCGATGTAGTCAGCACCGGTCCAGTAGCCGAGATTATGTTTTGATCCGTATCCGGGCTTTGCGTAGTTCGATATCTCATAGCGCTCATACCCGTACTCAGCCAGTACCCTCGCGGTCATGCGGTATATCTCACGCTCGGTATCCTCATCCGGTAGCGGCGGCAAATTCTCATGTATG
>JAGCSS010000105.1 GCA_017964055.1 Lachnospiraceae bacterium | reverse complement strand
GATAAGTGGGACCTGCTCCTCAATATGTTCGAGCGCTGCGAGCTCTGGGAAAAGCATGTGAGCGAGGGCTGCTGGCCCGACTGCGACATGCTGCCGCTCGGAAAGATAGGCGCCGCCTTCGGACACGAGCATGACACGGGTCTTACCCGCCCCGAGTGCATCACGATGCTGACTCTCTGGAGTATATTCCGCTCACCGATGATGCTCGGCTGCGAGCTGACAAAGCTCGATGACGATACTCTTTCACTTATCACAAACGCGGATGTTATGCGCCTCCTTAATCACTCCTCCGGTGCTCACCAGGTGATGCGCGATGCGAAACAGTGTATCTGGAAAACACATGACACCGAAGAGGATGCCTGCTATATCGCGATGTTTAATTTCGCTGACGAACCTGCGGTCCTCAGGTTTGAGCATGAGTGCCGCCATGGCGGCAACGGAAGCGGACCTCTTAAGAAGCCCTGCATCGAGCTCTGGACAGGAAAGAACTACGATACGCTTGAGGAAGCGTTGAAAGAACCCACGGATGCGCACGGCGCAAGATTGTATAAGATCTTTAAATAACACGAAACACCCCTTTCAGGATAATCCTGACGGGGTGTTTTTTCTGTGATTTATGCCGTTCGCTGCCGCGTCGGCTGCCGTCATCTGCAAAGCGCGATCAGATCCTTAATATCCGCCGTCGCCATGCACTCGACCGTATCGGAAGCGCCGTAATAGATCTTCACGCGTCCGTCTTCCTCGGGTATCGCCGCTCCGGGGAAAATGACGTTCGTGCGGAAACCGCCTTCGGTCTCATATTCGGTCTCGGGTGCCATCAGCGGCTCTTTGTACATGCCAATGACCTTCGAAGGATCTTTGAGGTCCAACAGCATGACTCCGGCGCAGTAGCGCTTCTGCCATTTTTCTTCCCAGCCGTTCTTCCCTCTCGTGCTGTCGATATCGACAGTATGGAAGATCGTCAGCCAGCCGGCTTCGGTCTTTATCGGCGGAGCTCCCGGGCCTATCTTGTCATTCGCGAAAGGAACGTCCTCCACTCCCAGTACCAGCTCGGATTCACCCCAGTATTTCAGGTCCGGAGACTTTGACATCCAGATATCGAACCGATCCTTTCCGCCTCTTGAATATACCGGGAACGGTCTCTCAAGGCGCACAAACTTCCCGTCGATCTTTTCGGGGAACAGGACCATATTCCGGTTATCGGGGACGGTAAGCGAAAGAACCTTAAGGCTCCTGAAATCGTCGGTCACGCCGATCCCGCCGCGTATCCCGTGCTTTGTATCAACCGCAAAGCAGATATAGCATCGGTCTTCTATCACGGTAAGTCGGGGATCATATACCCTTGTGATCTCAGGATCATGCATATCCTCCGCGGTAATGAACGGCTTGTCCTGCACATCCCAGTGTATTCCGTCATCCGAAAAAGCAATGCCGATGTCGCATTTTTCAAAACTGCTTTTCCCGTCAAACCCGTGATCGTTGCGGAACACCATCACGTAGCGGTCGCGATCCTTCGTGACACCCGCGTTGAAGATGCAGTCCGCATCATATGGGATGTCTTTTTTAGACAGCACCGGCTCACCGCCGTTGTATCTCCTGATCACACTGCTCGACCTCAACTCCGGCCACATCTTTCCCATAATAATTCCTCCACGCAATCTCGCGAGCAAGCTCGCTCGATTTCGGTTTGCTCATAACCCGACCCGCAGTCTGACGACTGCGGGTCGGGTTAATTCGCTATTTACGCAATGTCTTCCAGTTGTGCCGTATACAGATGGTAGTATGCGTCGCCCTTCGCCATCAGCTGCTCGTGCGTTCCGGCCTCCATGATTCCGCCGTCATCGATGTACATGATCAGGTCGCAGTTGCGGATGGTCGAAAGCCTGTGAGCGATGATGAACGAAGTGCGTCCCTGAAGCATCGTGTTCAGGCCCTGCTGCAATGCCTTCTCGGTCTGCACGTCTATGCTCGAGGTTGCCTCGTCGAGGATCAGGATCGAAGGATCCGAGAGCAGCGTTCTCGCAAACGAGATCAGCTGCTTCTGACCCTGGCTGAGAAGCGAACCGCGCTCCTTAACCTCAGTGTCGTAGCCGTCGGGCATGCGCCTGATGAACGAATCCGCGCATACCTTTTCGCTCGCCCTTACGATCTCCTCATCGGTCGCATCGAGCTTGCCGTAGAGGATGTTGTCCTTGATCGTACCCGAGAAAATGAAGCTGTCCTGCATCATTATGCCCATCTGCGAGCGCAGCGAATGCAGCGTTACCTTCGAGATATCCTGCCCGTCGATCAGCACTCTTCCGCTCTCAACATTGTAGAAGCGTGAGATCAGATTTACGATCGTGCTCTTGCCGGCACCGGTCGGTCCGACGAGCGCCACGCTCATTCCGGGTTCAACCGTGAACGAAACATTGTGCAGGACTTCCTTGCTCTCGTCGTATGAAAAGCTTACGTTCTCGAACTCGACCTTGCCCTTGATAGGAGGCATCTCGACAGCGTCGGGAGCGTCGTCGACTTCTACCTTCTCGTTCATCGTCTCGAAAATGCGCTCAAGATAAGCCATGTTGTTGACAACGTTGTTAAAGATATTTCCGAGGTTCATGATCGGCTGCCAGAAGCGTGCCGCATAGCTCGAGATCG
>JAGCSS010000104.1 GCA_017964055.1 Lachnospiraceae bacterium | reverse complement strand
TCCGCGAAATTGAACATTGCGATGTAGCAGGCATTTTCTTCGGTGTCGTGTGTCTTCCAGATGCACTGCTTTGAATTTCTCATCACCTGATGCGCACCTTCAGAGAAGGGCAGCAGGCGCATGACATCCGCATTTGTAATGAGAGACAAAGTATCGTCGTCCAACTTTGTCAGTTCACATCCGAGCATCATCGGTGAGCGGAATATGCTCCAGAGCGTGAGCATCGTAATGCGCTCCGGACGGGTAAGGCCTGTATCGTGCTCATGACCGAAGGCGGCACCGATCTTACCGAGCGGCAGCATGTCACAGTCGGGCCAGCATCCCTCGCCGACATGCTTTTCCCAGAGCTCGCAGCGCTCGAACATATTGAGGAGCAGGTCCCACTTATCCCAGAAATCATCGGTGATACGCCACATGTTGGCGTATTTTTCATAATGCCATGCCTCTTCGATGCGAGCGGGTCCCGGAGAAAGGGAGAGCACGATCGGACGGCCGCATTTTTCTATTGCGTCATGGAGCATGACGATCTCCTGCCTGGCGGAAGCCTGGTCCATTCTACAGATGTCGTCGCATTTGATGAAATCCACACCCCACTCCGCGTACAGCTGCATGATCGAATCGTAGTAGGCCTGTGAGCCGGACAGCTCGGGGCGTACTCCGTACATATCGGGGTTCCAGAAGCATGTATTTGCGGGATCGGCAACATCGTTCGCGCGCATATCCGAGCCGAGTATCGCGGTGTGCTTGTGCGCCGCCTCACGCGGGATGCCCCGCATGATGTGGATGCCGAACTTCAGGCCTTTGTCATGGACATAATCGGCCAGGGGTTTGAATCCGGCGCCTCCGACGGACGAAGGAAATCTCACCGGATCGGGCAGCAGGCGCGAATACTCATCCATTTCGACCGGCCAGAAAGGTATGTACTGATAACGGTCGCGCTGCGAGCCCGCGTCATGCGCGTACCATTCTATGTCGATAACGATGTACTCCCAGCCGCAGCCCTTCAGATGAGCCGCCATGTAGTCGGCATTGGCCTTTACCTGAGCCTCGTTTACAGTAGTGTCGTAATAATCGTAGCTGTTCCAGCCCATGGGCGGGGTTACCGCAAAAGAATTCTTGTTCATCGCATTTCTCCTGATTTGTGATTATTTACAAACTATAGTATAATTGTTATTAGTGGAAAAATCCACTTCAATAAAAGCATCGGACACGGAAGGGACGTTTTTATGGGCGAAGATCTGTTTACCAGCAATTTTAATCCCACATTCCTTTTTACCTGGAAGGGCGTAAGGACCAGGTCGGAGGATCGCTATCATGTGCACGAGCATCAGCTCGAGCTTGCTTTCATTATGTCCGGTCACGGGAAATACAAGATCGACGGCGAGATATACGATATCGAGGAGGGCGATCTGCTGATCCTCAATCCGGGCATGTACCACCAGTCGATAGTCAGTGACCCGATGCATCCTGCGACAGAGTTTTTCGTGGGACTATCGGATTTCTGTCTCGAGGGCATGCGGCCGAACTGCATAGACATCGAGGGACGCACTCCCATATATAAGACGGGGCCCGAGCTCAGACTGAAGCTCATGAGACTCTGCATCGCGATGGATTCCGAGAAAAATACCTGCTGTATCGGCAAGTATTACATGATGCAGAGCTATCTGGTGCAGTATGTGCTCTATATCCTGCGCGACATGCGGGAGTCCAGCCTCCCGAACGGGAAATGCGCGTTTGAGTCGGTCAATAAAAATGAGATCGTGAGCCAGATCATGCAGTATTTTGAGGAGCATTACGCGGAAAAGATCTCGCTCGACATCATCTCCGAGAATATGTACGTGAGCCCCTTCTATATCTCAAAGATATTCAAGACGGTCACGGGAGATACGCCGATCAGGTATCTCATCGACGTGCGTCTCGACAAGGCCAAAAAGCTGCTGATGACACGGCCGGAGCTGAGCGTCCACGAGGTCGCGGAAATGGTGGGCTACGACGATGCGTATCATTTCAGCAAGCTGTTTAAAAAGCGTTTCGGAACATCACCGTCTAAGGTTGCGGAGTAAAATATGAGATTTGTACACATTGCCGACACTCATCTCGGTGCTGAGCCCGACAAGGGCTTCCCGTGGGCGGGTGAGCGCAAAGAGCAGGTATTCGGAGCATTTCGCGGGATCATCGACTATTGCAGGGAAACGGAGCCGGATCTGCTGCTGATAGCGGGAGACCTTTTCCATAAGCAGCCTCTCGTACGCGAGCTGAAGGAGGTCGATTCGCTATTTGCCTCGATCCCGGACGTGAGAGTGGTCATCATCGCCGGGAATCACGATTATATCAGCGGCATATCGAACTACAACGGCTTCGAATGGTCGCCGAATGTGACCTTTTTCAAAACAGAGCAGCCGGAGAGCATTTATTTTGAGGATATAAACACAGAGGTCATGGGACTGAGCTTTTGCCACAGGCAGATACACGAGCCGCTGCTCGATGAGGTAAGGCCTGAGCATCGTGACAGGATCAATATCCTGCTGATGCACGGAGGGGAGCCGGGTAATCTCCCGGTCGACAGGAAAAAGCTGATGTCAGCCGGGTTTGACTATATTGCCTGCGGACACATCCACACGCCGCTGACCATCAGCGAGAGGATGATTTATCCGGGCTGCACGGAGCCTCTCGAGAGGCATGACACGGGCAGCAGGGGCTTTATCACCGGGAGCATCGAAAAAACAGGGGACGGATCGGAGATCGCGACAGGGTTTGAGGTCTGTACCGACGGCAGGTATTTCGATGAGGAGCTTATCGTCAGCCCCGAAACGACCAATTACGGGCTGCAGCGCATGATAGCCGACCGGATCGCCGAAAGGGGCAGTGACCGCATTTTTTCATTTTCGGTCAGAGGCAGGCGTGATCCGGACATCGGGTTTGACACCGCCGCATTGATGAAGGAAGGCAGGATCGTATATTTTGCCGATGAGACGGAGCCGGATTACGATTTTGACAGGCTTCTCGCGGAAAACCGTGACAACATCATCGGGATGTTCATAGAGAATATCAGGGCAAGGGGACTGGATCCCGAGCTGGCGCAAAAGACGCTCGATTACGGGATCGCGGCATTGTATAAGGGAAAAAAGTGAAGATCAGGGAATTACGCATAGGACATTTCGGAAAGTTCCATAACATGACGGTCAGGCTTGACGACGGACTCAATCTTATCTACGGAGGGAATGAGTCGGGCAAGTCCACTTTGCATGCGTTTATCGGAGCGATGCTCTTCGGGCTGGACCGCAGCAGGGGACGCGCGGGGCGTGACGATCCGTACATGCGCTACAGTCCCTGGGATACGCCCGGAGCCTATCAGGGCAGCATGGATTTTGAGCATGAGGGGCACGAATACCGCATAACCAGGGTTTTCTACCAAAAGGAAAAGTCCTGCGTGCTGACCGACCTCGATACGGGCAGGAAGATATCTCTGGCGGATGACAGCATAACATCGATATTCCCGAAGCTGACGCGCACCGCTTACTATAACACCGTCAGCATGGGGCAGACAGATCTGCGCTGCAGCGCTGATTTCGGAGCGGAGGTCAGGAACCATATCGCGAACCTCGCAACTACCGGCGGCTGCAAGCTGAATGTGGAGGGCGCGATCGAGAGTCTCGAGGCGCGCAAAAAGGCGCTTGCGGCAGAGCTGAAAAACCCTGCTTCCGGGGCGCTGAAGGCTAGGGAAGCGGAGCTTCTTGCCAAAGAAAAAGAGGCTGATGTGCTGATAAAGCGGCGCAGTGAGAGCCTGGAGAACGCGAAACCTCTGCGCTGCGAGATAGAGAGGCTTAAAGGAGGTATTCCCGATACCGCGGGCCTGCGTGCCGAATGGGAGCAGGCAAGAGCCGGTGAGGAGAGTGCGAGGGAGGCTCTTGCGGCTGCAGAGAAAGCGCAAAGAGAGCGCGAGGCGGCCGGTGAGGCTGAGATCGAGCGGAAGAAAGAACGTGAAAAAGAGCTGGCAGCGCAGCGTGCGGCAAAACGGAAAAAGCTGGCAGGTATCGGTATGGGACTGCTGGCGGCAGGAGGACTGCTGTGCGTGGCAGGGAACGGGCGCTATGCGGCGCTTATCGGAGCGGGAGTCGTACTGCTGATGGCATCGCTCGTGGTGCTTCTGGCGGCGTTTTTTGCGGGACGAGAGGCTTTGGTCACAGACGGGCAGGAGGACGAAGCGGAATACGGTCATACAGCAGATGCCGCTCCCGAAGAAGCATGCGAGCGTGCCCGCGAGGCATACCGCGCAGCGGGTGAACGTGTCACGGCTGCTGCCGGCAGGCTCGAGGAGGCACTGGCAGAACGCGAGAGGATAAACAGCAGGATACCGGAGCTCGATGAAAGCGCCGATGCATTTGAGGCGACGGCCGACAGATGCGAGTGGGAGCTGGAGAACCTCGGAGATATCGGAGATGAGCTCGACAGTTGCAGGCATGCGCTGGCAGAGGCTCAGCAAAAGGAGACGTCTCTGAGTCGGGAACTGGAGGCAGCGTCCCTGGCGGCGGAGGCTGTTAGGGAGATATCCGGGGGTATGCGCGACAGCTTCGGTTCGTCCTTCAACGAGCTGCTCTCGGAGGAGATATGCCTGACCACCGACGGCCGTTATTCTGCGGGAAGAGTGGACGAGGACCTTAATATAGAGGTCATGAGCGGGCTGGATTACGTTCCCGTGTCCGCACTCAGTACAGGCACGATGCAGCAGCTGTATCTGGCGCTCAGATTTGCGTCGGCGCGGTTGTTCTTCGGCGACGAAAAGGTGCCGGTCCTGCTCGATGAGAGCTTTGCGTATTCCGATCCGGAGAGGATGCGGAGCGCGCTGTCCGCGATCGCGGACAGGGAGGGGCAGCAGGTGATACTGTTTACCTGCAGGCCGGATGAAAAAGAGATACTGGACGGGCTGGGCGCAGCCTATAATCTTATAGAACTGGCCGGCTAGGACACCGCGCAGGTTCAATCGACGGCAGGCCGTCTTAGGTATCCATCGGAGACATTATGTCGGAAAAACACAGTGGTAAAAACGAACATGGAAAGAAAAGGAGCATCGCAGGCAAGGTGTTCCTTTGGTTTCTGCTGCTCATTTTTCTGGCGGCCATAGGTGTCGGAGGCTGGCTTTACTACAAATACGGCAGGGATCTGCTCGCATGCCGGGACAGGGCGCTTGTGATCGCGGCCCGTTCCTCTAGGAGCGATTTCGCGAACGATCAGACCTCGATACTCTATTATTCCGACGGCAACGTTATGCAGATCCTCTCGGGCAGCAAAAACGTCTATTACCTGCCTTTTTCCGCGATCCCCGAAAACGCGGTCAACGCCGTTCTGGCGGTCGAGGACAGAAAATTCTACACCCACAAGGGCTACGACGTTTACGCGATCGCGCGTGCGGCAAAGGCCTATATCGAAAACGAGGGCGCGATAAAACAGGGCGGCAGTACGATCACGCAGCAGCTGGCCCGCTCGATATATCTCACCAACGAAAAGACCATCGAGAGAAAGGCTACGGAGATATTCCTGGCTGCCGCGCTCGAGCGGAAATACAGCAAAAAGGACATTCTGGAGTTCTATCTTAACAATATCTATTTCGCCAACGGTTACTACGGGATACAGGCGGCCGCAAAGGGTTATTTCGGAAAGACCGCGGGCGAGCTTACGCTGTCTCAGACCGCATTCCTTTGCGGTATTCCAAACAGCCCCGCAAACTACAATCCCATTACTCATTTCGAAAAGACCATGGAGCGTCGTGACAGCGTTCTCAAGCAGATGTACGAGAACGGCGTTATCGTCGAGACCGATTACCGGATGGCGCTCGCGGAGGGGATCAGGCTCGTTTCGAGCGAGAGCGAGACGAACAATTACGAAGAGACCTATACCTTCAGATGCGCAATCCATGCGCTGATGCAGGCGGAGGGCTTTGCGATCCGCTATAATTTCGAGAATGACGAAGACCGGGCGATGTACGAAGAACTCTATTTCGACGAGTATTCCCGCATCTGGCGAAATCTCTACGCAAAGGGCTACAGGATATACACATCGATCAATCCCGCAAAACAGGCGCAGCTGCAGGCTTCGATCGATGAGGAGCTCGCGGACCATACGGATACGAACGATGAAGGCATATACAAGTTCCAGTCGGCGGGAGTCTGCATTGACAACGATACGGGTTTTGTGGTCGCGATCGTGGGCGGCAGAGGACAGGAAACTGTAGGATACACGCTGAACAGGGCCTTCCAGAGCCCCAGACAGCCGGGCAGCTCGATAAAGCCGCTGATAGTTTATACCCCGGTTTTTGAGAGGGGATATTATCCCGATACTACAGTTGTAGATGAAAAGTTCGAGGACGGTCCCGCCAATTCGGGCGGGGTTTATTCCGGAGAGATAGACGTCAGATACGCGGTTTCGGTATCGAAAAATACCGTTGCGTGGAAGCTCCTGCAGGAGATAGGGGTGGACAGAGGGCTCGCGTATCTTAAGAAAATGAATTTTGCGAGCATCGTCGATACCGACTATTACCCGGCTGCGGCGCTCGGAGGACTCACCTACGGCGCTACGGCGGTGGAGATGACAGCCGCTTACGCGACTCTCGCAAACGACGGCGTTTACCGCGCACCGACCTGCATCGTCAGGATAACCGACACCTACGGCAGCCCGATAGTGGATAACTCGGGCGCGGTGTCCGTTGCCCCCGTGACAGTCGAGACCAAGCGTATTTATGAGAAAAATGCCGCGCGGATGATGACTGACGTTATGACTACGGTCATGACAACGGGCACCGGGCGCAGATCGGCGATAAAGGGCATTACGACCGCGGGAAAAACAGGCACGACCAAGAACCAGAAGGACGGCTGGTTCGTAGGGTATTCCGCATACTACACGACCGGCATCTGGGTCGGATGCGATATGCCGGAGACGATCGAAGACCTGATGGGCAATACCTATCCGGCTTATATTTGGCACAGTTTCATGCAGGCGATCCACGAAGGCTTTGAGGACAAAGCGTTCGAGCCCTACAGGGACGACAGGCCCAAACCGCCCGAGGTCGAGACATATCCTTACGGCTGGGTGGACAACGACGGAGACGGAGTGCCCGACGGGTATCCTATCGGCTGGATCGACAAGGACGGAGACGACATCCCGGACGGCTATCCCGATGACTGGATAGATACGGATGGGGACGGCATCCCCGACTTTTTCCCGGTCGGATGGACCGACACCGACGGTGACGGTATCCCTGATCTGTACACGGGTGACGGCATACCGTATCTGACTCCTGTGCCGACCGGCGGAATTCCGGACGGCGGGGAAGGTAATGCCGGAGAAGCCGGGGAGGATGGAACCGTCTGGGTTACTCCCGGACAGAGCATGACCGATACACCTCTGCCGACGGATGTGCCCACCCCGACACCAATTCCCGATGCCGGCATAGATACCGACGGTGACGGGCTGCCCGACACCTACCCTTACGGATGGATAGACACCGACGG
>JAGCSS010000103.1 GCA_017964055.1 Lachnospiraceae bacterium | reverse complement strand
CTCTCAAAAACCCTCAGGACATGTTCATCAAGGGCGGCGACATCTATATCGCCGACACGGACAATTCAAGGATCGTAAAGACGAACGCGGCCGGAGAACTGATCTTTGAGATATACACCGCGGAAGGGGAGGGCGATCCGCTCTTAAAGCCCCAGGGCATATTCGTTACCGAATAAGACCACATCTACGTGGCGGACAGCGGAAACGGCAGACTCGTCGAGTACGATGAGAGCGGAAAATACTTAAGGCAGATCGGACGTCCGGTAACGGACCTGATCGATCCTTCGGTAACTTACACGCCCCAGAAGGTGGTCGTTGACAGGGACGGCAGGATCTATGTGACGGCTTACGGCATCAACATGGGTTTGATCGAGTTCAACATCGACGGCGATTTCCAGAGCTTTATGGGCGCCGCGCAGGTTTCGGTCTCACCGTTCGAGTACATCTGGAAAAACTATTTCTCCACCAAGGAGCAGCGCGCCAGGATGGCGACGATCGTTCCGACAGAGTACAGCAATATTTTCGTGGACAAGAGCAACTTCATCTACGCCACGATCAACAACCTGTCCAACGCGGACATGATGAACAACGCCGACGCGATCAGGCGCCTCAACCCTACGGGCAACGACGTTCTGCGCCGCCTCGGGCACTACTCGATCATCGGCGATCTCTACAGGTCGGAGGACAATAAATGGTCATCGTTCACCGATGTTGCGGCGACCGATTACGGCTGCTATTTCGTCCTCGACAACGCCAACGGCAAGGTGTTCGGCTACGACTACGACGGTAATTCGCTCTTCGTTTTCGGCAGGAACGGCTACCGTGAGGGCAATGTCCAGAACGCGGTCGCGATAGGCATCAATGAGGACGCTTCGCTGATCTATATCCTTGATTATCAGATGAACTGCATCCTGACCTATTCGATCACCGATTACGGCAGACATCTGCTCGACGCGTTAAGGCTCAGCGATTCGGGCGATTCCGAGGGCTCGATCAACGAATGGAGGGAAGTCCTCCGCCTCAACAGCAACAACGAGTTCGCCTATACCGGCCTCGGAAAGAATTTCCTGGCAAACGGCGAATACAAAAAGGCCATGGAGTATTTCAGGAACGGCAACAACAAGAAATACTACTCGAAGGCACTGTACTATCACCGTAAGGAACTCATGGAGAAAAACTTCGGAAAGATCATGGCGGCACTGGCCGTTCTGATCCTGATCCCGATCATCGTAACCGTCGTCAAGAAGATCAAGAAATGGGCAGGTGATGTTAAATGCGCTATGTCAGAGAAATAAAATACGGCTTGCACGTTATATTCCATCCCTTTGACGGATTCTGGGATCTGAAGAAGGAGCACCGCGGTTCTCTGGCGGCCGCGCTCACCTTTGTAGTGATCGTGATCATGCTCTCGACCTTTGAGAAGCAGACCACCGGCTTCCTGTTCAACACGGTCCGCTTAAAGGACGTGAATGTGGTCGTCGATATCCTGACGGTCACCATGATCTACGTGCTCTGGTGCGTGGCCAACTGGTGCCTGACCTCACTGATGGACGGCGAGGGCAGCATGAAGGATATTTTCATCGCGATGGGCTATGCGCTGATCCCGATGATACTCGTGCGCATCCCGATGATCGTTCTTTCGCTCGGGATAACGGCCGAGGAGGGCACATTCTACTACGTGCTCAATGCTTTCAGCTACATCTGGACCGGAATCCTCGTATTTTTCGGGACGATGATCACGCATCAGTACTCATTCAAAAAAACGGTGCTGACCTGCATCTTAACGGTGGTCGGCATGGGGATAATAATGTTCATCGGACTGCTGTTCTTTAACGTCATTCAGCAGATGATCACATTCTTTACCACGATATACAAGGAAATCAGGTTTTAGGAAAGGGGGATATCATGAAGAAACGGCTTTTATCGTTTACTGCATTGCTCATGATATTCATACTGCTCATATCCGTGTTCCCGTCGGGGACGGTCGGCTCGAACGCTGCCGACGCTTCGGCTCCTTCGGGCATGAAAAAAGCGGCCGAAAACGACAGCCTGATCCTTTATGTGGACGAAGAGGAGACAAACATCGCGGTTTATGTAAAGTCGAGCGGAGATTACTGGTACAGCAATCCGGTCGATGCGAACACCGACGATATCGCTTCGGCATATCAGAAAAGACAGTTAAAGTCACAGATATATCTCCGCTACTTCAACGAGAATGTTCAGGAAGCGAGCATGGACAATTACAGCGACTGCGTCGCGGAGGGACAGTTTGAGCTCGAGTACCTGGACGACGGCGTAAAGATCACATATTCGCTCGGCGAGGGCGCGGTAAAGCTTCTGCTCCCGAGCGTCATCAGCGTTGAGCGTCTCGAAGGCTTTGCTTCTCAGCTCGAATCCTCGAAGTCAAAAAAACTGCTCAGAAACTATACGAAATACGACCTCGCCACGATGAAGGAGGCCGATAAAAAGGACAAGCTCGAGAGCTATCCGGGACTCGAGAACCACAGCATCTACGTGCTGAAAGCCAATACGAAGGACTACATCAAAGAGGAGCTTTCGGGTTATCTGGTGGATATCGGATATACCTGGGAGGACTACGATTTCGACCTTCAGGACAACGGCTATACGACCGAGAATACCAAGCCCTGGTTCGTCGTTCCCCTTACCTACAGGCTTGATGGCGCGAACCTCATCGCGGAGGTCAATCCCGAGGAGGTCGAGTACAACGAAGAAGGATATTATCTCGTGGATATCGAGATCCTGCCTTATTTCGGGGCCGCGAGAAAGGGCGAGAGCGGATACCTG
>JAGCSS010000102.1 GCA_017964055.1 Lachnospiraceae bacterium | reverse complement strand
TCTGTCCTGCGAGCAGGAAACTCGACTGTGTCAGGCTTCCGCCGCTCTTATGCATGGAGACCGATGCCATATCCGCGCCGGCATCCATCGCCGACACCGGAAGGTCCTCACCGAAATAAAAGTGGGTTCCGTGCGCTTCATCTGCCAGGCAGAGCATGCCGTGGTCATGTGCCAGTTTAACGATCGAACGCAGGTCCGAGCAGATACCATAATACGTGGGGTTATTGACCAAAACGGCAACCGCGTTCGGATGCTCGCGAATGGCCTGCTCCACCTGTTCTACCTTCATACCGAGGGAGATGCCGAGACGGCGATCCACCTGCGGATTTACATATACCGGAATGGCGCCGCAAAGAACGAGCGCATTGATCACGCTGCGGTGTACGTTTCTCGGGAGAATGATCTCATCGCCGCGTTTGCACGCAGTCAGCACCATACTCTGTACGGCCGATGTCGTACCGCCGACCATCAAAAACGCTTCGGCCGCGCCAAAGGCTTCCGCTGCCAGGATCTCGGCTTCGCGGATGACACTGATGGGGTGGCACAGATTGTCCAGCGGCTTCATGCTGTTGACGTCCACCGATACACACTGCTGGCCTAAAAATGAGGTCAGTTCCGGGTTGCCGCGGCCGCGCTTATGGCCGGGAACATCGAACGGAACGACACGCAGATTACGGAATTTTTCCAGCGCCTCATGGATCGGCGCGCGATTCTGCCGGCGTATAAAATCAGTTGTTCTTTCTAACATCACTCTCTCCTATGCCTGCAAAAAAATAACAGGCTGCGTAGGTAGCAGCCTGCTTGTCTATTTTTTCTGGCTCAGAGTCTATATAGCAATCACTTTTACTACTCTTATTGACCGTTTCACAAGTCTGCAATACGCATATTATGGTTATAAAGTAACCAACTTATAAACTTTGAGCTCGAGGCTTCATCAATAAGGCAACACTGTTGCCAATCGGCTATGAATCCAATCGAGAGTATATTATCATGTGAAACGATTTTTGTCAAGTGTCAACTTCGGCAGCCGGCGCTGCTTCTTTACTCTTCCGGGAGGCCAAAAGTTTCGGTCCCCAGTGATAAAAGATCATGTGCATGATCACGTAAAGTACGATCGCCCCGATGATGTCCATGATCGAATGTTGTTTCAAGAAAATGGTCGAAAGACAGATCAAGATCGAAAGAACGATGCTGCCGATCTGGAACTTGATCTTTCCGCGCATAGGTTTGTACCGGAACAGGGAAACACAGCAGACCAGCGTGTTGTAAATGTGGATACTCGGGAAAACATTGGCCGAGGTATCGACGTTATGAAGCTGGAACACTGCCCAGGTAAAGAAATTCCTGTCTTTGTCGACATCTACGCGCAGGTTGATTCCGTTATGAAAGAAGGTACAGATCGTCAGACAGATCGACATCCCGATATACAAAAGGGCGACAAAGCGATAGAATTCCTTTTTATCGTAGAAGAAATAATACAGCCAGGTCACAACGACATAGACGAACCAAAGAAAATAAGGGATAATGAAGTACTCGCAGAAGGGGATCTTCCGGTCGAAATCCGTCGCCATATCATGGAAGGTCGTAACATGCCGTTCCAGCCAGAAAAACCAGGGCAGATAGAACGCCAGATATAGGACCCACAGACCATGCAGGTGCTCACGGATGTATTTCTTCATCGTCTCCTACCCTCTCTCAGACTAATAAAATAGCAGGTGCATCGCGCACCTGCTTCACGTAGCGGAAGGGAGATTTGAACTCTCGACACTACGGGTATGAACCGTATGCTCTAGCCAACTGAGCTATTCCGCCAAATTAAGCGTTTTAATAACGCAATGGGACCTATAGGGCTCGAACCTATGACCCTCTGCTTGTAAGGCAGATGCTCTCCCAGCTGAGCTAAGATCCCGCAACAGCGTGAAACACGCTTGACTGCCTTGCTAGTATAACTTGCTTTTCACGGTTTGTCAAGCACTTTTTTTCAAAAGTTTAACTCATGTTTGCGATAATTTACGGCAGGGCTAAAGCCCTGCCGTAAGCAAATAATATACTCTGTATGATACCACGGATTGCTCCGTGCTTCGCACTCTCGAAATCCTACAAAGTTCTAATTAAATCCAAAGTGTTTCTGAGCGAAGTCATATCCCCAGAGCATGATCTTGCGGCCGACGCTGCCGGGCAGGTTCATGCCGATGCCGAGGAAGGTGCGATAACGCAATTTGTTGTACATCTTTTTGTCGTGCTTCTTGAGATCTTCCCAGAGTTTCTTCTTCTCTGCCAGGCTCTCTTTCGTTCCCATGCGCACCAGAAGGATGGACGAAACCGTCATGATGATGCCCAGGTACTGGTACATGTATTTTGCAAGCTTCTTATCCTTGAATTTCGACAACTCGTAGGAGTCGATCATGATGCGGTTTACGCGCAGCTGCTGATCGATACGTGAGATCATGACGGATTCATTGACCGACTGATCGTCGCGGCCGATGAAGTAATGATAGAGATCCACATTCACATAGCAGATCTTCTTAACGTACGGCAGCGGATAATAAACGAAGATATTGTCCACATAGAAGGTGTGCTCCGGAAGCTGGAGGCCGGACTCGCGCAACAGGCCGGTGCGGTATACGACCGAGTGCATCAGGATGTACTGGCCCACCTTAAGTCGCTTCGCGTCCTTCCAGGTAAAGATCTTCTTCTGAGGGAGGGCGTTGTCATATTTCATGACAGCCTTATTCTTTACGCCGACTTTGTCGTAGATGTAGTTTGCGACGAGCATGTCGACGCCGCCTTTCTTCTCTACAGCCTTCAGCGTTTTGATGATCTTGGTAAATGCGAGGGCGTCAAACCAGTCGTCGCTGTCGCAGACCTTGAAATATTTTCCGGTCGCGTTCGCAATGCCCGTATTGACCGCACCGCCGTGTCCTTTGTTTTCCTGATGAATGGCGCGGATAATGCTCGGGTGCTCCTTCGCCAGGCGATCCGCGATCGCAGGCGTGTCATCCTTCTGTGAACCATCGTCCACGATCAGGATCTCCACATCCTCTCCGCCTACCAAAAGGCTCTGAATACATTTCTCCATGTAAGCAGCCGAATTATAACAAGGGACTGCGATGGTGATCAATTTGCTCATTCTTCTTCCTCACTCTCAGTTTGATTAGCTTTATTTTTTTTGACCTTTCGAATATATACGATCGAATAAAGGCCGGTACCTGCGATCAAAAGCGTCCCGCCCATGACGGAATAATCCAATGCTCCTCCATCGTCGGAAGGAATCTGTACTGCATACGTCAAAAGCCACGAAATGAGATTCGCCGCCGCATGTACCATGATCGGTGCCCAAAGATTACGATACGCTTCCATCATGTAAGCCAGTATCAGTCCGATCACAAAGGCGTATATGAACTGCAGCAGGTTCTCGTGGAACAGGCCGAACAGGAATGCAGTGATCAATATCGTATAGGGAGCCTTCAACATAAGCCGCAACCGTGTGTAGATCAGTCCGCGGAACATCAGCTCCTCTGTCAGAGGCGCCACCAAAACGACCGAAACAAAGGAAAGTATGCTCGTATCATCATTCCAAAGAACTTCGCTCGTCTCCTCAAATGTATTCAGTATCTCCTTCGGCATGAACATATTCAGGAAATAATTCAGGCCGACACAGACAGAAGCTCCGATCAGGGCCAATACCGCCCACGAAAAGTCCGGCATATCCACCCGTTTCAAAGGATATTTATCCCGGTCCAACCGCCACATCAGGTAAAATACGGGAATCAGAATTGCGTCAATGATCGTCGTCATCAACAGCAGATGATCATTGACAAACTGCTCCAGCTCTTCGGCTGACGCCGTTTTCGTCGCCGACGCATAGACGGCAAAGCAAAACATAACCACCAGCATAACGCCGATATATACCAAAAACGGCACAAAACATGATATGATATTTCGGAATCTCTGGTTCATGGTCTTCTATCCCGTATCTAAGTCTATGCAGGTTGCAAAACAACACAATCAGTGTATCAC
>JAGCSS010000101.1 GCA_017964055.1 Lachnospiraceae bacterium | reverse complement strand
TCTACTCCTTTGACGACTGTGTACCCGTAAGTATATGGGACGGCAAATGCATGGTTGATTTTGCGTATATATACAGTCAGGTGGAGTTTATGTATTAACCCACTTGGGGTTGCCGGCTCAAGCGAGCACTCCCAGGTCTTCCAGCATTTTCCGCTGGGTTGCGGTGATGTCGGCGAGTTCGGCTGCGCGGTCACACGCCAGCTCTGACATCTTCGAGTAAAACTCTCTATCAGACTTCATTTTCAGTATCAGTTTGGTATAATCTTCCCACGTATCTGCGCCAAACTCGCGGACTCCGGCCCAGTAAGCGTCGCCCTTGCGCAGCGATACCGAGGGCTTCCCAAAGCAGTAGCCTTCGAATGCCGCTCTGCCGCCGCCGCTCCTTTCGGGATTCAGCGTGATATCGGCGAGTTTTACGAACGCGCTCGCACCTTCGAGCGGTCCGGTGAATACGAACCGGTCTCTGCACTTTTCCCTGATGTCTTCAGGTACCATGTCCAATATACGCTCATTTGAGGCCAGATTCCCGACAAATACTATCTTCAGCGGCCTGCTGCCGCTGTCTTTTGCCGCGGCTTCACTCACCGCTCTTATGAATTCTTCACTTATCTCATCATCGAGTCTGTGCCCCACTGCGCACGCCACGAAATCCTCCGTGCCCAGCCCGAATTGCTCTCTCGTATAAGTTATTCCGGGATCGTTAAACACATAGTTGAACCTGGTTTCGATAACGCGCTGGTACGGCATGATCGGGCCTCTGCCGGGCGGCAGCAGACTTTTATCGATATCGGCCGAAGCCCCGTCCGCCTGTGCTTTCGCGTCACCTTCGAGCCTGCGTCCGAGCAGCAGGTTGCTGCAGCATGATACCGGCAGGGTAAATGCGCACGGCAGCGATGCCACGGTCGTAAAAGAGTCGCACAGATCGGCTGCGAGCGACGATCCGCCTATATTAAATACAAATGCGGGATTTATCGAATATACGATATCGATCAGCTGGGCGATAACATCGATGTCCGGCATCAGCGCCCCAATCTGCAGGAATTCAAATCGCTCTCCGCGATAATCGATATGATCGCTGCGGTTGTATTCATCGAGGAAATTAAAAGTTACCACACCGTCGAGCTCGGGATGCTCATAGTAGTGCATGCCTCCGTCGTTGATGATCGTGACCTGCATGCCGAACTCATGCTGCAGCGTATAGCTGTAATCGAGCACTCTGCGCGTCGGTGCATGTCCGACCTTTAAAAACTGGCTCGTGATCATTACTACCCTGTCGGCACGGCGCCGGTCCGCAGGGATAAAGGGTCTGGCCGACATATTGATCATGCTCTTTACGAAATCAAATATATATCTGTACAGCTCGTCCAGGCTTCCGGAGCGCAGCTGCAGTCCCGCCGTCACAAAAAAGGCGCGGTTCAGGTTCCAGTATATCTGCCAGCATTTCTCGAGGCTCATATCCTCGCGGAAAGCGATCCTGTACAGGATATCGGCGTAGTCGCATTTGAGCCCGATGTCATAGTCTCCGCCAATGATGGTACAGCAGTCTTTCATTATCAGTCCCGCATCCTCAGCAGATATCTTATTGAGTATCTGCGTATCCGCAAGGATCTTTTCGGCGATATCCCGCATAACTGCAAGTTTTTGCGCATCTGCCGCTTTGGCGCCAGTCCCCGCCTGAACAGATTCTTCCCCGGCTCCGGCTAACGATCGTTCGTCTTCTGTTTTTTTGCCGTCATTTCGCTTCAACAGCTTCTCGATCTCGTCCGTACGCGGGAATGTGAGTTTCTCTTCATCCCAGCGGTTTAGATCCGTCATGCTCCCGAACAGCTCAAGTGTCTCAGGTTTATCGGTCCTGTTCAGTCCCGTGGCCGGAGTCAGAGTGATCTCGCCGAAATACACTCTCCCGTTTTCCTGATACAGATCTACACGCGCGACCGGGAAAGGCTCCGAAAGCACTGCAGCGATCTGTTTCATCCGCTCGAACAGCGCAGGCTTTGCCAGTCCTCCGCCCATCGAGTTGTCATCCTTTACGAAGGGACAGAAATGCCAGTCCATATCGTAATAATCCTGGTGTTTGATCTGATGCCCCGACGCATCCTTATCGGCGCGGTCAGCGATCACTTTTACATATCGGGGCACTCCTCCGAAGCAGAAAAACTTATAGTCCGTGCAATTATCCCCGAGGAGCTCCTCTGCGTAAATATAGGGTTTTATGTATCTGTAATGGTATTCGAGACCGACCAGCGAGAAATCCAGTCCCAGCGCGCGGTCCAGCTTTGCGAACTCCGTTTTTGCGTCATAACCGGTCTTATCCGTGCAGATCGAGTAGAACATAGGCCCCGAACCATGATTGCATTTAAGGATAAATCTGTCGGGCAGCGCGCCTATATCAATACATGATGAGTCCTCATATATGCCGTATATATGAGGCAGCGCATCCTCAAATCCGCATTTTCTCACGTAATCGCGCACTGCGAGCTTATCGGCGAATGGAGCAACGTTCTTGCCATACCTGTTTACCATCAGCCATTGGAGCTTTTCATTGAGATCTTTGGGCGCATCAAGATCCGGCTCTTTTCCGAACACTGCCTTATAAAGCAGGATATGCGCTTCTTTGGCAGGCATCCTGCCCAACGCCTCCATATCAAATCCCGAACCCGCCATTTTTATCCTCCCCGGTTCTCATATAAACATCACCATATAGTGCGGTAAAGTTAACTTTCCGCTGTTCAGGCCAACATTTCCCGTCACGAATTTATAAGCTGTCGGAGGGGTATAGTCTTTTACAAAACTGTTAAGTGAAGTTATAGCCGTGTTTCCGGCTTTTACTTCAACAGGA
>JAGCSS010000100.1 GCA_017964055.1 Lachnospiraceae bacterium | reverse complement strand
TACGGTTTTGCGCACAGGATGGGCGGCTTCGTAAAGATCGAAAGCAAGAAGAACGCCGGAACGACGGTGCGTGTCACTATCCCTCAGAAGGTTATCGACGAGCGCCCCTGCCTCGTGTTGCCGGGGTCGTTCTTCGGAGATATCATTTTCCATGTAAAGACAGACAAGTTCATGGTTCCCAAGGTGCGTGACTTCTACAGCGCGATGGCCGCGAATCTGGCCGGAGGGCTTAAGGTTGCGCTTTATTCCGCGGATTCCGTCAAGGAAATTGAGCGTCTCAGGGAGAAGCTGAACGTTACCTTTATTTTTACGGGCAGAGAAGAATTCGAGGAGGATCCCGAGTACTTCGAGGCACTGAGCCGTTCGGGCGTGGCAGTTGCGGTTACGACCTCGGCATCCTTTAAACTGCCTCCGGGAAGCAGGGTTATCTCGATGCCCAAGCCTCTGTATGCTTATCCGGTTATCAAGCTTTTGAACGAAGGTCCCGGAGCACAGCAGATAGATTTCAGCGAAGAAACCGTAAAGCCTATGTTCAGTAAGGTTAAGGCCCTCATAGTTGACGATGAGCCGATGAACCTTGTGGTGGCGACGAGTCTGTTTGCCGATTATGAAATGTCGATCGACACTGCGGACAGCGGTGCCGAGGCTATAGAAAAGTTCCGCAGCGGCAGTTACGACGTTGTATTCATGGACCATATGATGCCCGAGATGGACGGTGTAGAGGCCATGAAGCGCATCAAGAAGACCGCGGAGGAGATGCACAGGACCATAAAGGTCGTTGCGCTCACTGCGAACGCGGTATCAGGCGCAAGGGAAATGTTCATGCGCGAGGGCTTTGACGGATTCATCGCGAAGCCCATCAACATGGCGAACTTCGAGAGAGTAATGCTTCAGGTACTTCCCGAATCAAAGATCGAGAAGGGAGGTAAAAAGGCATGATCAAGAAATTTATCAAATATATTTCCGACACGGTAAAGAATCCCGAGAGAGACTTCTCGGAGCGAGTGTTCATCATCTTCTCGATCATTTCGGTGATCGCGGTCATCATTGCGCTGATAGGCGACTTGATCATCCGCGAGAACATCGGAGAGATACTCACACTGGTAGCGATCATCATTCTGGTGCCTCTGATCACCTTTACCTGTCTCTATAAAAACAAGATAAAGCTTGCGATAAGGCTGGTAGTCACCTGTCTGATCGTAGGCATTCTTCCCGCGCTCTTTTTCTTCGGCGGCGGCCTTGAGGGCGGCGGAGTCTTATGGTTCATCTTTGCGTTCATGTATGTCGGACTGGTGCTTACGGGTAAATGGAGAAGGGTAATCCTCATCCTGCTCGTAATCCTTTCGTTCGGCTGCTATTTTGACGCGTATTATTATCCCGATATCGTGTCCCGGCACTCAAAAGAAGTGTTCTATTTCGACAATTATATCTCGCTGATCTTGGTGGGCTTTGTGTGCTTCTTCATGACCTGGTCTCAGAACAGGCTGTATCAGGATGAGAATGCCCGCGCGAAAAAAGAGGCGGAAAGAGCTGAGGAACTCTCGCGAGCACAGAACAGATTCTTCTCGAACATGAGCCACGAGATCCGTACTCCCATCAATTCGATCCTTGGCCTGAACGAGCTGATCCTGCGCGATCAGAGCTCGTCCGAGGAGGTCTTAAAGGACGCTGCGGGCATACAGGGCGCGGGCAAGATGCTGCTCGCCCTGATCAACGATATCCTTGATTTCTCGAAGATCGAAGCCGGGAGCATGGACATAGTTCCCGTGGATTACCGCGTGGACAATCTGCTCTCCGAGATAGTGAACATGATCTGGCTCAAGGCCCATGACAAGGGGCTTAAGTTCGACGTGAGCGTGGATCCCAAGGTTCCTTCGGTGCTGTACGGAGATGAGGTCAGGATCAAGCAGATCATCATCAACCTCCTGAACAATGCAGTAAAATACACGAACGAGGGCCGCATCGAGCTGCATATCGAGAGTGAGATAAAAGAAGACAACAACGCGATGCTCCTTATATCCGTGAGCGATACGGGCATGGGCATAAAAAAGGAGGTCATCCCGCATCTGTTCGACGCGTTCAGGAGAATGGACGAGGAAAAGAACAGATATATCGAGGGCACCGGACTGGGCCTCAGCATCGTAAAGCAGCTGGTTGAGCTGATGGGCGGCAGCGTCGCGGTCAACAGTGTATACGGTGAGGGCACGACATTTACGGTTACCATCAAGCAGGGCATTTCCGACGGCGCACTGATAGGCGAGCTGAATATCCACAATCAGCAGACGACAAAGCAGAGCCAGTATGAGAGCAGTTTCAAGGCGCCCGAGGCCAGAGTCCTGATCGTTGACGACAACGAGATGAACCTCGAGGTGGAAAAGCGGCTCCTGATCGATACCGAGATCACCGTGGATACCGCGATCAACGGCAGGACAGCGCTCGAGATGACGGTCAGACATCAATACGACGTGATCCTGATGGACCATCTGATGCCTGAGATGGACGGTATAGAGTGCTTTGAGTGCATAAAGGAGCAGGCCGGAGGGCTGAACCGTACGACGCCGGTTGTGGTGCTTACCGCCAATGCCGGCTCGGAGAACAGGGACCTCTATCACAGGTCCGGTTTCTACGGGTATCTCGTCAAGCCCGTTTCGGGTGAAGCGCTCGAAGGCGCGCTGATGAAATACATCCCGAAGGAAAAGCTTAAAGCGACGAGCAGGATACTGCGCATGCGTGAGGATATAAGCACGCTCGCGCAGTACGCGAGGAAAGCTCCCGTGGTCATCACGACTACGAGCATGTGCGACCTGCCTGAAGATATCGTACAAAAACTGAATATCCCGATCATACCGTTCCGGCTGCATACCGACGCAGGTGTGTTCAAGGACGGCATACAGATAGACGCGAACGAGCTGATCCGTTTTATCAATGACGGCAAACAGGCGATGTCAGCGCCTCCCGAGGTCATGGATTATACGGAGTTCTTCGCGGGCGAGTTAAAGAACGCGCACCACCTGATCCATATCGCGCTCCCGGATTCCGTCAGCGAGGATTACAACAGGGCATCCGAGGCGGCCAGATCGTTTGACAACGTTACGATCATCAACTCGGAGTCTCTTTCGTCCGCGATGGGCCTGCTCGTGCTGATCGGATGCAAGCTGGTCCAGCAGGGCGTACCCGTCGAGGATATCATCGATGAGCTCGAGAAAGTCAAGAAGCGTCTCAGATGCAGCTTTGTCATCATCACTACGGATTATATGGCCAAACGCGGCCTGATAGGCAAAAGGATCCATGAGGTGGCCGGTGCGCTCAATATTCACCCGTGGCTGAAGGTTAAGGACAATAAGACGGCGATCAGCGGACTGTGGATCGGAAATAAGAAAAAGACCTACGCAAGCTATATCCGTAAGGCATTCCCTGCAAATGTCAAGCCGGATGAGGACCTGGCGTTCGTCACCTATGCCGACGTTCCGCAGGAGACGCTGCTCTGGGTAAAAGAAGAGATCGAAAGATACGCGCATTTCAACCGCATAATATTCCAGCAGGCATCCGCGTCCGTAACCTCAAACTGCGGTCCCGGAACCATAGGCATACTGTATTTTACAAAATCGCATAAATCCTACAACCTCAGTTCCCTGATCGGTCCCGAAGAGGACGAAGCGGAAGCGGCCGGAACGGACAGCCACAGCTACGTGCTGCTCGATGACATACCCGCTGCCGCGCCTGCGGAGACGGCAGACATGCCCGAGCTCAAATGGTATCAGAAGATCGAGTGCATCGACGGTGATCAGGCAGTAAAGAACAGCGGCTCGGAGGAGGCGTTCAGATCCGTACTGAAGATATTCATCGATTCGGTTCCGGTAAAGAATGCGGAGCTTGAGGGCTACTATTCGGACGAGGACTGGATCGATTATACGATCAAGGTCCATGCGCTCAAGAGCTCACTGAGGCTGATCGGCGCGGAGACACTGGCCGAAGAGGCGCAGTTACTGGAGACCGCCGGAAAGGAAGGCAACGCCGGATATATCAGGCTGCATCATGATGATCTCATGAAGGCATATCTAGAACTGACGGATGTACTGAAGGCGGCGCTGGGGCAGGAGACGGCGGACGCTGCTGACGGCACTGACGCAAAGGCCGATAAGCCTCCCGCAGACGAGTACCTGATGCGGAGCGTCTATGAGGAGCTGCAGGGTGCCGCAGAAGCCATGGACTGCGATACGATAGGAGAGATACTTAAAGAGCTGGACGACTATTCGATCCCGGAGACCGAGGCCGAACGGTTCGAAAAGATACGTGTATGTGCCGGCAGATTCGATTATGACGGCATACTTGAGGCTCTTAAATAACGATGTCCGCGCATTTTGCGTTGACATTTTTGCGCCTTGCGCTTAGGATTGCTATAACGGTTTATTTTTTCGGAGCGAAGGTGTAGAATAGATACACTTAGGAGGAAGCTTGGCCGATGAGTGCGCAGAAGAATGTTAAGATACTGCTGTTTCGCTATAGCGTGGTAGTAAAAGGCATAGAGAAGAATCTTACCGACCTCGGTTACGCGGTGGAGAGCATTACCGACGGATTCGACGAGCTCGAAGGATATGCGTCGCACACGGATCTGTTCATACTGTATCTGCCGGGTGACATCATGGACGACAGACTGAAGCTCAAAGAGATGGAAACGATCTGTACCAGGATCGGGAAACTCGAGAAAAAGATGATGGTCATCGGCGAGAAGAAGTACCATTTTGAGCTCTCGGAAGCCGTACCGGAGATCGATGATTACGGATGGCTCGACAGGCCCATAGAGAGCGAGGCTCTCGGTGCGGCGGTCGAGGCTGCGATCAACGGCACGATCAGGCTCGGAGCCAAGAAGCGCATCCTCATCGTTGACGACGATCCGGCATATGCCGCCATGGTCAGGGAGTGGATCAAGGACAGCTATAAGGTCGACATCGTGACCGCAGGCCTGCAGGCGATCTCATTCCTGATGAAGAATCAGGTCGATCTGGTCCTGCTCGATTACGAGATGCCCGGAGTGGACGGGCCCAAGGTACTTAAGATGCTGAGGCAGGAGGCTTCGACCAAGGACATCCAGGTCGTTTTCCTGACAGGCGTAGGCACCAAGGAGGAGGTCGCGCGCGTCATGGAGCTGCGTCCCGACGGATATGTACTCAAATCCACGACGAGGGACAATCTGCTCACATACATAGGTAAAAAGCTCGGTTAACGGGTAATATAAAGTTTTAAGGGAGAAAAGAAATGTCAAAGATCATACTTACAGGGGACCGTCCTACGGGAAAACTTCACATAGGACATTATGTCGGATCTCTGCGCAGAAGGGTGGAGCTGCAGAATTCCGGAGAATTCGACAAGATATACATCATGATAGCCGATGCGCAGGCGCTCACGGATAACGCCGAGAACCCCGAGAAGGTGCGCCAGAACATCGTTGAGGTAGCGCTCGATTATCTCTCGGCCGGACTCGATCCGGCAAAGTCGACGCTGTTCATCCAGTCGATGGTGCCCGAGCTCACGGAGCTCACATTCTACTACATGAATCTGGTCACGGTATCGCGCGTACAGCGTAACCCCACGATCAAGTCCGAGCTGCAGATGAGAGGCTTCGGAGACAGCATCCCGGTCGGATTCTTCACCTATCCGATCAGCCAGGCGGCCGATATAACGGCATTCAAAGCCACGGTAGTGCCCGCGGGTGAGGACCAGATGCCGATGGTGGAGCAGACTCAGGAGATCGTGCACAAGTTTAATTCCGTATACGGCGAGACTCTCGTCGAGCCCAAGATCCTGCTTCCGGAGAACCAGAGCTGCTTAAGGCTCCCCGGTACCGACGGCAAGGCCAAGATGAGCAAGTCCCTCGGCAACTGCATCTATCTTTCGGACGAGCCCGATGTCGTTAAGACCAAGGTTATGTCGATGTACACCGACCCCAACCACATCAATGTGAGCGACCCCGGGCAGGTTGAGGGCAACACGGTATTCACTTATCTCGACGCGTTCTCGAAGCCCGAGCATTTCGAGAGATACAACATTGGCTACGCGAATCTCGACGAGATGAAGGATCACTACAAGCGCGGAGGACTCGGCGACGTTAAGTGCAAGAAGTTCCTGATCAATGTTCTTGAGGAGGAGCTCGCGCCGATCAGAGAGAGACGTCACGCATGGGAGAAGGATATTCCCGGCGTATACGAGATCTTAAAGAAGGGCAGCGAGGAAGCCGAGCGCGTTGCGGCCGAGACACTTTCGGATGTACGCAAGGCCATGAAGATCAACTATTTCG
>JAGCSS010000099.1 GCA_017964055.1 Lachnospiraceae bacterium | reverse complement strand
TGCGGTGCAGATATACAGGAAGGAACATTATTCTGCACCAATTGCGGCACCAGAGTTGAAGACGTTCCCGCAGCACCCGTAGTTACAGAACCCGAACAGCCCTCGGCTTCCGTTTATGCCGAGCCTGCACCCGATTTTCGTCCCGAACAGGCAGCTCCTGCTCCCGCTTACTCGGACCCTGCGCCCGCTCCCGTATTTACAGAGCCTGCACCTGTATACACTGAGCCTGCACCTGCACCCGTATACAAAGAGCCTGCTCCGGCTCCTGCGTACAAACCTGAGCCTCAGCCTGCTCCGGTTTATTCACAGCCCCAGCCCGCTCCGAGGACCAATACCGAGGCCGCTTTCGGTGTAGCTCCCGCTGCTCCCGGCGCAACATACGGACAGCCGGCTCCCGAGCCGCCTTACCAGCAGAATCCGCCATATCAGCCTGTTCCCGAGCAGTATGATGATCCCGCCGAGTCCAAGGTTGTTTCGACAGCCGGCTTCTTCTGGCTCTCATTCCTTTACTGCATTCCGGTCATCGGTTTTATCGCTGCCATCATCATTGCGTGCGCAGCCAAGAATCTTAATATCAAGCATCATGCATGTTCTTTCCTTGTTGCAGTGCTCGTTGCTTTTGTGATCACCATTATTTTGTGCATACTCTTTGTTATCGCGATCACGCAGCTCGACATCGATTTCTACGAGTATCTGCACAGGATCGAAGAAGTTCTGCCCACTTTCATCGGACAGTGATCGGCAGTGTATTTGTTTAAGACATAAGATAACCTCAGTACGGGAGCTCCTGTACTGAGGTTCTTTTTATGACTTCGGTATACCTTTTTCTTTCATGTCGAGCAGTTCTGCCTGCAGCCAGACATTTCCCCTGAAACGCCTGCCGGGAGTAGGCTCGCCCATCAGATCCTTTGAATTGATATATACATCCATCGGGATCTCATCGACATTGATCGTCAGATGCCAGATCTCCTCATGAGTTTCGATATTCTCCAGCTTTCTGACCTCTTCGATGTTGCCCGTGATCTTATACATGTCGGACTCGGAGCCGTAGGGTACGATACTGGTCTCAACGATGGAAAGGATGTCCTCCTTCTGTATACGCTGGGAAATGATCGCATATCTCGTGATATCATCGAGAGTAAGGTTCTCGATCGCCTCCTGATTGCCCTTTTTGGCCTCGGCAACGAGCTTGTTCTTTTTGTTGTTTTCCTTTTTCTGCTGTTCCCTGTTTTCTACGTGAACGAGAGTGGGAAGGATGATCTTGCCGGAATCGGCCAGGCCGACAAACTGCGCGGCCTTATTCTCAAGCCTTTTCTCGCCCTTATAATACTTCAGGAAATCCACGACATTTACCACATAGAATATCAGTGACATGCCGACTCTCGGGTCGTCGCACATTGCGGTATATGCGTCGGAATCAACCTTTTTGTTGATGTAGAACTCATCCTCGGGATTCATGCTGCCCGCGCTGACTCCGAAAGGAAAATAGTATTTGTAATGGAACTTCTTTTCTTCATCTTCTTCGCCGACAACGATAATGCCTGTATCTTCGGTGGTGAATCTGATATATTCTATCAGCTTTCCGCCGCGCTTTAATTTTACTTCTTTTCTGTATTCGGCTTTGAGGATCGTAGTGCGTATGATCTCTTCGATCTCTCCGGGATTCCCTTCAACGGAATAACCCACGGATTTTAAAAAACTATGCATTGTATTACTCCGTTTATTTATCGTCGAGGCAGCTCCTGCGCGTCTTAGCTTCGGTAAGAACCTTCTTCTCCTCTTCGCTTAAGAGCACATAGGATTCGCCCTTGATGATCTCTTTGATGTAAATGTAACAGCCCTCATTGCTGCTGTGTACCGATGTCAGGACGAAACCGTCGTTGTTGTCGGTCAGCATGCAGAGCGAAAAACTGAGCTTTCCGCCCATTTCCTTAAATGCGTCGTACTTGACGATACTGAACTTCTGATAGGTGAACTTAAGCTTTTCAAATATCGTGCCTATCTCTGTCGCGTTGATATCTACCTGATCGCTGATCTTATCGATCTGCTTGAATTTGTCGAGGATCGCGGTCTCCAGATCCTTGCCGTCCTTGCCCTGCATAAAGGTCTCATAATTAGATCTGAACTCTTTAAACTTATTCCAGAGGACAATATATAGTATGATCAGAATCAATAAAACACAACATATGCCGATAACAACGTATCCTACATCGATCCCAAGACTGTTTAAAAACTGCATTACTGCTTACCGCCTTTCAAAATAATATCGTAGATCCTCTCGAATTCTTCGAGGGAATTATAATCGATAACGATCTTTCCTTTGTTATTGTCCTTGCGCTGGATCTCAACCTTTGTGCCGGTAAGCGTGATCAGGTTTTTCTCGTAACCCTTATATGCAGCCTCATCCTCGAGGGTCTTTTTCTGCTTTACAGGTTCGGGCTTGCCCTTTGTAATAGTCCTGACAAGCTTTTCAGTTTCACGTACGCTCAGCTTCTCTTCGAAAATCTTGCCTGCGATCTCATACTGCATGTTAGGATCCTCGATAGCCAGCAGAGCTCTCGCGTGGCCTCCGCTGATCTCTTCATCAATGACCATCTGCTGAACTCTTTCATCAAGCTTGAGCAGACGAAGTGAATTTGTGATCGTAACTCTGCTCTTCGATACACGCACAGCCACCTCGTCCTGTCTGTACCCGTATTCATCCATCAGTCTCTGATATGCGTTCGCTTCTTCGATGGAGTTCAGGTCCTCTCTCTGGATATTCTCGATCAGAGCGATCTCGACTCTTTCTTTATCCTCATAGTCACGGATGATGGCGGGAACCTCTTTGAGCTTTGCGATCATGGCCGCTCTGAAACGTCTCTCACCAGCTACTATCTCAAATCTGTTCTTGCCCTTTTTCTGAAGTATCAAAGGCTCTACTATACCGTGCTGCTTGATAGAGTCTGCCAGTTCGTTTAATTTGTCCTGGTTAAAATTCTTTCTGGGCTGATCAATATTAACATCGATCAGATTGACGCTGACCATGGTCTCCCCTGCTTTACCCTCTGCTTCGGCTTCGGTCCTGACCGGTGTATTGTTCTCGGGGATCATCGCATTCAGGCCTTTTCCGAGGCCGCCCTTCTTTGCTGCCATAATTCACTCCGTTCCGCACCTGAAATAGGCACATGTTGTTAATTTTGCGTCTCGTGACACAAGATATAGATTACTTCTCTGTCTTTACGGCTCTTTTTCTCTTCTTATCCCTTACAATTATCTCTTCCGCAAGCTTATTATATGCTTCCGCTCCCGAAGATTTAGGATCGTAAAGGCATATCGGCATACCATAGCTGGGTGCCTCCGCCAGTCTGACATTTCTCGGAATAACCGTTCTGTAAATGTGCTGCTGCAGATTAGCCTTTACGTTCTCTACAACCTGAATAGACAGATTTGTTCTTCCATCATACATTGTAAAAACGATTCCGTCAATCACTAACTGAGTATTCAGTCTGGCTTTTACCAGATCGATCGTATGGATCAGCTGTGATAATCCTTCGAGGGCATAGAACTCACACTGTATCGGAACCAGAACCGTATCCGCCGCAGTCAGTGCATTGACCGTGAGAATATTCAGTGAAGGAGG
>JAGCSS010000098.1 GCA_017964055.1 Lachnospiraceae bacterium | reverse complement strand
AGTCGAGATAAGCGCTATCCGCAAGCTGGTCGATAACGGCGAGATCGTTATCGCGTGCGGAGGCGGCGGCATCCCCGTTACGCTTATCGGAAACCACTTAAAGGGCGCTTCCGCAGTCATTGACAAGGATTTCGCGAGCGCGGTAATGGCGCGCGATCTCGACGCGGATTACCTGATCATTCTTACCGCGGTCGAGAAAGTCGCGATCAATTTCAAAAAGGAAAATGAGCAGTGGCTCGACCATATGAGTGTCGAAGAGGCAAAGAAATATGCCGAGGAGGGCCAGTTCGCGCCCGGATCGATGCTTCCGAAGGTTCAGGCGGCCTGCGAGTTCGCGGCTTCAAAGCCCGGCCGCAAGGCGCTGATCACGCTGCTCGAGAAAGCCAAAGACGGTATCAACGGCAGGACCGGTACCACGATCACCCTCTGAGAGCGTTCTTAAAACAACAGTATACCGGCCGGAAGGCATATACCCCTTCGACGGACAGGCTCCGCCGGAGGGGTTTTTATTTGGCCGAAAAAGTTTTATAATCTTTCTGGAACCTTCATCCGGTTTTAGTCGTCTAATACACGGAACAATCAATGAGGCATCCGCAAGGTCCCTGCGAAAGCCGCGGGGGCAGACAAAAGAGGATGCGGGAAGGGAGTATTTATGAGGAAACGCTTAATTACCTTAATGCTGGTGCTGGCGCTCGTTATGGGAACCGTTTACACAGGCGCGCCCGTCGGAGTCAGTGCGGCAAATGAGGAAACACAGGAGCAGATGACGGACGTCCTGCTGAAGATCAAGACAAAGCTGGAACTGCCCGACGAGTTCACCGAGTTCCGTTACAACTACAATAACTACGGTGAGAAGGCAACCTGGTATCTCAACTGGACGACCGCCGATTCAGCAAAGACGGTCACCGTGAACTGCGACGATGAGGCTCATATCATGAATATGAGCAGCTATGAGAACACCCAGATGAGCGGTGTGCCCGACAAGACCGCCGAGGAGATGGCACCCGCGGCCGAGGCTCTGCTCGTGCGTCTTTTCCCCGAGGCAAAGGGCCATGTAGTGCTCAAGAGCACCAACTACCAGTACTACAGAGCGGCGTACAGATTCCTTTACAGAAGGATCGAGAACAACATCGAGATGCCGGACAATTACATCGCGATCATGATCGGTTATAAGGACGGCAATCTGATCAGCGCGGATGCGAACTGGAATTATACCGCAGCGATCCCGTCGGCGGATAAGCTGATCGGCGCTGATGCGGCAAAGTCAAAGATCGGCAAAAAGCTCGAGATGGTGCCCCGTTATTATGTGGGATACGATGAGGACGGCAATGAGAAGGTATTCCTTGCCTACTCACCTTCGATGAGCTATATCGCGGCGGACGCAAAGAGCGGCAAGATCTACACCAAGAAGAATTACTGGGGCGAGGATCCCGAATACGGCAGCAAGGAAGCTTACGACGAAGACGCGGTCAACACCGCGGACAACGGCAGAGGCTACGAAGCAAAGCTTTCCGATGCCGAGATAAAGAGGATCGCCGAGCTGCAGAACCTTATCAGTTCGGACGATGCGGTCAAGCTCATCAAGGCTAACAAATACCTGCTCGTTGACGAGAATATCAACAGTGTGACCGCGAACTTAAATGAGTACAAGGACCGCTACACCTGGGTCATCACGATGCGCGACAACCGCCCGGAGGATTATGAAAAGGGCGATTATTACAGGGCATACGCGCGTGCGACCGTAGATGCTTCTACAGGAAAGCTCTTAAGCTACTCGGCTTCGACCAAGGGCATGTACTATTACTCCGATCAGGAGATCGAAGGCATTAAGTTCAATTATTCCAAGAAGCAGTGCAGGAACATTTTTGAGGAGTTCGTTAAGAGCTTCGAGAGTGAAAGATTCGCAAAGGTACAGCTGAGCGCCGACAATGCGGATATGCAGTATACCGACGATATGGGCAGGAACTACATATTCTCGTACGGCTATAATTATACCCGCTATAACGACGGCATCCCGTTTGCTTCAAACGGCATCAACGGTTCTGTGGACCGCATTACGGGCAAGGTTTATTACTACAACATGAACTGGACCGATGCAGAGGTTCCGTCGGCAAAGGGCATTATCGGCGAAGCTAAGGCTTTTGACGCGTACATGGGCTATGAGGGCTTTGATCTGGTATATGAGATCGTAAACAAGTACGAGAACACCGGCAGCATCTACGGCTACGGCAATGAGCAGACCGTCAGACTGGTATACAGGACTGCGATCAGCCCCGCGTTTGTTGACGCGTTTACAGGCAAGCAGCTCAATTACAACGGCGAGGAGTACGAAGTCGTGCGCACCGATTATCAGTACAACGATATCGCGGGCACCAAGTACGAAAAGGCCATCAGGATACTTGCCGGCATGGGCGTTGGACTTCCCGGAGAGAGCTTTGAGCCTTCGAAGAAGATCACTGCTGAGGAGCTCGGGCAGCTGATCATGAAGATGCCCGTGATCGGATACAGAGAGGACCTGTTTGTGGGAGATAAGGCGCTTTCGCGTCAGGAAGCCGCCAAACTCATCGTTACGGCGATGGGTCTCAGTACGGTTGCCAAACTTGACATCTACAAGCTTTCCTATAAGGACGCCAAGGACGTGGCGAAGGGTTATGAAGGTTATGTAGCCATTGCGGGGGCGATGGGACTGATCGGAAGCAAGACGGATAAGAAGTTCAAACCCAAGACCGGCCTGACCAGAGGCGAGGCGGCACAGATGCTGCTCAACGCCGCAAACGTGATCTCGTCTGCAGAGTAAATTCAATTGTAAAACAAATGAGGGATGGTTCTTCCATCCCTCATTTATATCTCCAAAATTCATATAATGTTTAAGGCAGCAGCGTGGTTTTTTGTTTGCTGCAATCATGGCGCTCGGGCACTGCAGGGGAAACTTCCGGGACTCGTTGAGGACGCCGGTACTTATCGACCGTATTATGGTCGATTATGTACCGCTGCGTCCGAAAAGAAGCGAGAGCGTGTCTCCGGAAGTTTTCTCGTCGCCGCCCGAGCGTTAACTGTTTATCCCAAAAAACGTATAGCTGATGTCACTGCGTTGGCGCCGTCGGCGGCCGCCGTTACGATCTGGCGGAGCTGCTTGGTGCGGAGGTCTCCGGCTACGAACAGGCCGGGGCAGGAGGTCTCGCAGTTCTCGTCTGCTTTGATGTAGCCGCTCTCGTCACAGTCGGCGAGCTTGCCGAAGAGGACGTTTACGGGGATAATGCCGGTCGCGATGAAGATGCCGTCCACCTCGAGGTTTGAAGTCTCGCCTGTCTTAACGTTTGACAGGGTCAGGCTTTCTACCATGTCGGAACCGTTGATGGACTTAACCACGGTATCGGTGATGAACTCGATATTTTCTACGGCCTTGGCCTGGCTCACGAGTGTGGGAGCCGCGCGGTAGCCGTCCCTGCGGTGGATCAGATATACGACGCGTGCCAGCTTCGAGAGATAGATGGCATCCTCAAAAGCCACGTCTCCGCCGCCGACAACCGCACATTTGCGCTTTCTGAAGAAAGCACCGTCGCATGTCGCGCAGTAGGAAACGCCCATGCCGGCAAGCTCTTCCTCGCCGGGGCACTCGAGCTTGCGGTGCGAAGCGCCGGTAGCCGCGATGACCGCGCGTGCGGTGTAATTATTGTTGTCCGAAGTGGTTACGGTGAACAGATCGTTTTCACGTGTGATGTTAACTATATCCTCGGTGATGAAATTCACGCCGAGCTTATCGCAGTGGGCGCGCATCTTTTCAGAGAGTTCGGGACCGCTCACGCCGGGGATGCCGGGGTAGTTGTCGACCTCGTAGGTGCTCTGAACCTGACCGCCCGGAACCGCGGACCGATCGAAGACCGCGAAATTCAGCTCTGCGCGGGCTGCGTAGATGGCTGCCGAAAGCCCTGCGGGGCCGGAGCCGATGATTATCAGATCAAATGAATTCATAAGGATCCTCCTTTCGCTTCGCTGCAGGCATATGCATCTCACCATGCGGCATAGGTGCATGCCTGTCTGCGATTCATTATTACAAATGGCTGTGTCTGTTGTTAAGTATACCACAGAAAGTGCCTGTCGGACAATCCCGAAAGGCACTCTGACGGATTAAAAGATTATGCTGTATATACATGTAAAAATGAATAATTTATAAACTGTTTGTAAATGTGAATGTTGTGCGAATATTTAAAACTGAAAAAAGCTTATTGACAAGGGTAAAATTGTGCAGTTTGCACAAATACGTATGTTGAACGCGGTACAGAGAATGTGAAAAACAAAAGGTTACAGAACCGAGTTATCCACATATCAGACGCCTAAAACAGCCAATCGGTTACTTATACACGAAGTTATCCACATTGTCAACGGAAAAACACCACATTCGTAGTCTTTGAAATTGCCGCGGCGTTCGAAAATATGTTTTGTTATTTGTGATAAATTTACTAAAAAAAGAATTGGAGTCTTGATTTTAACTAATTGGGGAATGTAGAGAACAAATTGTTCTAAAACACGTGAATTATCAGAAAATACCGCAACAGGTGTTAATTTTTTGTGAATAATCTCACTCTTGCTATTGAAGAAAATGACATCAGGTGGTATAATACAGTCATGTAAGCGACATCACAAAAGTGGAAACGATAAGGAGGACTTCACAGGGTGCAGCGTACATGAATTCATCCCAAAGGAGTGATCGTATGAAGTTTATCATTACCGGCAAGAACATTAATGTTACAAACGGTCTGAGGAATCAGGTTGAAGAGAAAATAGGCAAGCTTGAGCGTTATTTTGCACCGAATACCGAAATTCACGTGACCCTAAGCGTCGAGAAGGATTTACATAAGATCGAAGTCACCATCCCGGTTAAGGGAAATATCATCAGAGCCGAGGAATCCAGCCCCGACATGTACGCATCGATCGACATGGTCGAAGAGGTTATCGAGAAACAGCTGAAGAAATATAAAAACAAGATCATAGACAGCAAGCAGGCGGGCGAAGGCCTGAGCCGCGCATTCATAGAGGAGGAGTACGAAGAGGACGATACGATCCGCATCGAGAGAGTCAAGAAGTTCGCGATGAAGCCGATGGATCCCGAAGAGGCATGCATCCAGATGGAGCTGCTCGGACATGATTTCTATGTATTCCGCAACAGCGACACGGATGAGGTCAATGTAGTATATAAGCGCTACGACGGAGCATTCGGACTGATCGAGCCGGAATTTTAAGTTTGAGTTACTAACGTGACCGGTCCCGGGCATGGCTGACGATAGCCGCGGTGCCGCATTGGCGGACACAATAGCCTTAGGAAGTACCGGTTACGGACATGATTTAGGGAGCCACCTTACGTGGCTCCCTTTTTTGTGTGCGAGATATTTGTGTGTACCGGGTTAATCCACCGAGATCCTGAACGTGACAGGATAATCGCTCTTTATCCCGGGAGCGGAAATATGCAGGCCCTCCGCATCACGGGTGATATCGGGCTTTTCATCGAAGCCGAGAGCCCTGACATCGCCGATGATCCCTGAGAAGACCGGTGTATTGCCGGGTGCGGCTTCAGCGAGGGCTTTGATCGTGACGCGCCCGTCCTCGGGCCATTTGAGAACGAAAGCATAGATGCATCCGTTGCCTGCGGTAAAGCGGATATCCTCAGGGGTGTAAGCGGTCTGGTTTCCTTCGGCGAACTGTCCTTCGACGGTTTTTGTCGGGCCTTCACCGCACGAGCGCCATACCTTCGAGCCGTAGATCGCTTCACCGTTGGCCTTCATCCATCTGCCGATCGCTTTGAGAATCGCTACATCCTCATCACATATCGTGCCGTCTGACTTCGGACCGATGTTTAAGAGCAGGCGGCCGTTCTTGCTGACGATGTCGATGAGGTTCTGCACGATCTCTTTCGGGTCCTTATATTCATTTTCGGTGGTGTAGCACCAGGAATTGTTGGCAGTGGCAGTGTCGGTCTGCCATACGTAGGGCTTGACATCGGCGAATTTGCCGCGCTCCACATCGGGAACCGCGGTGCCGAAAGCAAAGGCTTCGTGCTTGTAGTTGATAACCGCCGGAATTCCGAACTCCTCGGCGCGGTTGTAGTAGTAGGCCGCGAATTTGCGCAGATACGGCTTTACCGCGGAGTGGTGGATCCACCAGTCGAAATAGAATACCGAGGGCTTATATTTATCAACGAGCTCGCAGCAGCGTACGAGCCAGTCTTCGAGATAATCGGCGGTGGGAACGGGTTTGCTGAAGGAGTCGTGCATATCTTCGATCGGCATGGCCGGCCAGTAGAAATCGCCTTCTTTTTCGGCATCGGTTATGTCACTCTCGAACTCACGGCCCGGTCCCATGAAGAACCAGTGCTCCACGCGGTGTGAGGAGCAGCCTGCGAGAAGGCCCTTTTTGCGCGCGGACTCGTGCAGTTCACCGAGCACATTCCTGTGAGGTCCCATCTCGACCGAGTTCCAGTGCGAGATCTCGGTTGCGTACATCTGCAAACCGTCATGATGCTCTGCAACGGGGACCATGTACTGGAAACCTGCCTCTTTGAACAGATCCGTCCATTCGTCGGGGTTGAACTTCTCCGCCCTGAACATCGGGATAAAGTCCTTGTAGCCGAAATCCTTCTGAGGCCCGAAGGTCTTTACGTGATGCTCAAATTCGCGTGTGCCCTGCACATACATGCTCCTGGAGTACCATTCGTTCGCGTAGGCGGGGACCGAAAAAACGCCCCAGTGGATGAAAACGCCGAATTTGCAGTCGCAGTATTCCGCAGGAACGCGGTATTGTGAGAGCGATCCCCAGTCGTCCTTGTATTTTCCGGATGCGATGCATTCATCGATCTTTTTCAGATATTCTTTTTTGAACCCGTTCATAAAAAGCCTTTCCCGGGGAAAACCCCGCACAGATCATATTCTACAGACCATTCTAAAGCATTGCGGACCGTATCCGCAACCATCATTTT
>JAGCSS010000014.1 GCA_017964055.1 Lachnospiraceae bacterium | reverse complement strand
TAAAGAATATCTGCGAAGCGGTAATTGTGCCGCGTCCGAGGAAATTAGCCTCTTCCCAATCGGGATTGTATTTTTTGTCGAGCATCTTCACGAGACCCTTGATCTCGGTGGAATCTGCCGCATCGTTTTCATTGAGCGCGCGCACATCCTGAAGGATGTCGGCCATCTTGTAAATGGCGTTGTCGCCTCTCTCGGGTGCCGAGCCGTGGCAGGAAACGCCTACTACGTCAACACGGATCTCCATACGTCCGCGGTGTCCTCTGTAGATGCCGCCGTCGGTAGGCTCTGTGGAAACAACGAACTCGGGACGGATCTTATCCTCGCGGATGATGTACTGCCAGCAGAGGCCGTCGCAGTCCTCTTCCTGAACCGAGCCGACTACCATGATCTTAACATCGGCGGGGATCAGCCCCATATCCTTCATGATCTTGGCGCCGTATACGGAAGAAACGATGCCGCCGAGCTGGTCGGAGGTTCCGCGTCCGCCGATATCGGTCTCGGTCTCATAGCCCTCATAAGGATCGAACTTCCAGAGGTCGCGGTAGCCGATACCTACAGTGTCGATATGCGCATCAAAAGCAATGATCCTGCTGCCGGTGCCCATGTATCCGATAACATTGCCCTGAGGATCGATCAGAACCTCGTCAAAACCGACCTTTCTCATCTCCTCGGCAATGCGGTCCGCATGGCCCTTTTCCTCGGCGCTCTCGCCGGGTATCCTGACAAGCTCGCGTAAGAACTTCGTCATGTCCTTCTCATAACCTGCCGCAGCCGCTTTGATCTTTTCAAAATCCAAACTCATAAATACCTCCTCAGAAAATAGTAGCAGACCGGCCTGCACTCCGGCGATGCCGAGCAGCATCGGACCGTCTGCCCTTACCACCAAATACTCTGCTTACAGTATACTCCCGCAAAATAATTTTGTAAAGCCAAAATAATTTTTGTGAGCTTATATTTTCTTTGTATTTTCGGCGAAATTTCAGACATGGGGACGGAAGGACCGTCCCGAAAAAAAGAGGGACGAACGGATCGTCCCTCTTTTCAAAACCGGTATTTATTTTACGTCTACAGTGCGTACTCCCGCGATAGCCTTGATGGCGTCAACGGAACCCGCGGGCGCGTCCTTCGCGTCGATCAGGCAGTAGCCGACCTTACCGCGCTGTCCGTCCTTAACCGCGTTGATCACAAGACCTACGCCGTTGACTGCCGCAACCATGTCAAGGCCCGGAGCCGCCTCGTAGCGGATCGCTATGCGCTTGCCCTGCTTTGCGCCGAGATCGACGCGGGGGTAATTGACCGAATTAACGATATTGCCGTTCTCGATGAAGTCCATCGCCTGCTTAACGGCCATGGCCGCGCAGTTGTCCTCGGCCTCTTCGGTCGAAGCTCCGAGATGGGGAGAAGCGATGCAGCCGGGCATCTGAGCCGACTTTGCGTTCGGGAAATCGGAAACATACTTGCGAACCTTGCCCGAAGCGAGAGCCTCAGCCATCGCGTCGTCGTCAACCAGCAGGTCGCGTGCGAGGTTCAGAACGATAACGCCGTCCTTCATGAGGGCGATCTTCTCAGCATTGATCATCTTCTTGGTGTTCTTCTCGGGATCGGGATCGTCGATCAGAGGAGTATGTACCGAGATGAAATCCGACTGCTTATAGATCTCGTCACGCGACGAAACCATCTTGATCGCGGGATCGAGAACAGCCTTTGCGGCGTCCGAAAGGAAGGGATCGAAACCGATGACCTTCATGCCGAGCGCAAGGGCCGCATTGCCGAGAGGTCCGCCGATAGCGCCGAGGCCGATGATACCGAGGGTCTTGCCCTTGATCTCGGTGCCGGCGAACTTTGACTTGCCTTTCTCAACGAGCTTGGCAACGTCGGGATCTTCTTTTATGGTCTGTACCCAGTTGATACCGCCCACGATATCGCGGGAAGCCAGGAGCATATGAGCGATCGCCAGCTCCTTAACCGCGTTCGCGTTTGCACCGGGTGTATTGAAAACTACGATATTCTCGTCGGCGCAGCGGTCCAGCGGAATGTTGTTAACGCCCGCACCCGCACGCGCGATGCACTTGAGGTTCTTCGAGAACTGCATCTCATGCATAGCTGCGCTTCTTACGAGCACGATATCGGCATCGTCGATATTCTCGGTGATCTCGTAATTGCCTGTGAGCTCTGCAAGGCCGACCTTGGAAATATTATTAAGACAGTTAACTTTATACATTATTCCCCTCCCAAATATTAATAATTATGAATTCTTCGCTTCGTAATCCTTCAGGAAATCAACGAGAGCCTGAACGCCCTCCTTGGGCATAGCGTTGTAGATAGAAGCACGCAGGCCGCCTACACTCTTGTGGCCCTTGAGGTTATCAAAGCCTGCCGCCTTTGTGGCCGCAACGACCTCGGCATCCTTCTCTGCGCTCTCGGTAACGAAAGGAACGTTCATGAGTGAACGGCACTGCTTCTCAACGGTACCGTTGAACATCTTGCTCTGATCGAGGAAGTCATAGATGATCTTGGCCTTCTCTTCGTTGATCTTAGCCATTGCGGAAAGTCCGCCGATGCTCTTTAAGTACTTGAATACCTTGCCGCATACGTAGATAGCCCAGCAGTTGGGGGTATTGTACATGGAGCCGTTCTTCGAATAGGTGTCGAAACGGCAGTAGGTAGGGATCTTCGGATCAACATCCTCGCGGATCAGATCCTCGCGGATGATAACGATAGCAAGGCCCGCAGGTCCGATATTCTTCTGAACGCCGCCGTAGATAATGCCGTAATCGCTGACATTGCAGGGCTTGCTGAGGAACATCGAGCTCTGGTCGGAAACCAGGATCTTGCCCTTTGTGTTGGGCAGCTGCTGATAGGTGGTTCCGTGAATGGTCTCGTTCTCGCAGATGTATACATAGTCGGCGTCATCGTCAACGGGAAGGTCGGAGCAGTCCGGGATGTAGCTGTAGTTCTTATCCTCGCTCGTAGCGATGATGTTAACCTTGCCGTACTTCTTCGCCTCGTTTGCAGCCTTCTTGGACCATGCGCCGGTAACGATGTAATCGAATACGCCGTTCTTCTTGAGGTTCATGGGGATCATGGCAAACTCTAAGGTTGCGCCGCCCTGAACAAAGAGAACCTTGTAGTTGTCGGGAATGTTCATCAGCTCGCGGATGTCGGCCTCAGCCTCATCGATGATCTGCTGGTAAACCTTGGAACGGTGGGACATCTCCATAACACTCATTCCGCTTCCCTTGTAGTCAAGCAGCTCCGCCTGGATCTCCTCCAGCACGGGAAGAGGCATTGTCGCGGGACCTGCCGAAAAATTGTAAACTCTTGCCATAATATAACTCCTCCTGAAATATTTATTCGTTTTTTGTTGCCCTTACTTTCCTTATCGCCGGAATATTATATAAATATCGCCGGCGTCTTCCTTTTTTCAACGAACACCATCATTGTAAAACAAATTTACAGACGATTCAATTCCACAAATTTAATAATTATTCACGTTTAGGAATCGATATGTTTAGTAATTATTACTTTATCACTTTAGTGCAATAATCCGACCATGTATTATCGAATTGCGCAAAAGTCTTTATTCAAGCGGTTTTCCGGCCTTTTTAAAGGCTTCGATAAGCAGCGGCAGTTCCGGTCTGAGCTTCATCGGTTCTCCGGCGGCCTTGATGGCATTGGCCGTGTCCTTAAGTCCGTTGCCGGTAACGACGCTGACTACGCTCGCTCCCTTCGGGATCAGGCCTTCCTCGCAGGCCTTTTTAAGTCCCGCGGTTCCGGTGACACCGGCAGGCTCACCGAAGATGCCGTATCCTCCGAGCAGCTTCATGGCCGCCAGGATCTCCTCATCGGTGACATTAACGCAGATGCCGTTCGATTCACGGATCGCGTTCATCGCCTTGTCGGGATTCCTCGGAACGCCTACCGCGATGCTGTCCGCGATCGTATTCTCCTCCATCGGCTCCCAGGGCTTATTTTCCATGACGGCACGGTTGATCGGATAGCAGCCTGTCGACTGAACGCTGATGATGCGGGGCAGTCTGTCGATAAACCCGGCCGCGTGAAGGTCCTTAAGTCCCTTCCAGAGTCCGCCTATCGTGCAGCCGTCGCCGACCGAGATGGCGATGTAATCCGGCATCTTGAAGTCCAGCTGTTCCGCGATCTCGAGGCCGACCGTTTTCTTTCCTTCCATCAGGTAAGGGTTGATCGCTGCGTTGCGGTTGTACCAGCCGAAACGGTCGATAGCTTCGGCGGACAGCTTAAAGGTCTCCTCGTAGTTGCCCTCGACGCTGATAACGTTTGCTCCGAATATCATGAGCTGGCTCACCTTCCCCTTTGGCGCGCGCTCGGGAACGAAGATATAGGTCTTGTAGCCTGCCGCCGCCGCGTTGCCGGCCAGCGACGATGCCGCATTGCCCGTGGATGAGCAGGCGATCGTGGTCATACCCGCCTCGGTAGCCTTAACGACTGCCATGGCCGACGCACGGTCCTTAAGAGATGCCGTCGGATTGATGCCGTCGTCCTTTACCCAGAGCGAACCGAGTCCGAGCTTTTCCGCCAGCCTGTCGACCTTATACAGAGGCGAGCAGCCGACCTTCAGCTTATTGATCCTGCCCACAACATCGGGATCGACGGGCAGGAACTCCATGTATCTCCACATGGTCTGTTCCCTGCGGTCCTTCAGCTTGGCAGGTGTAAGAGCCTTTTTGATGCCCTCGTAATCGTATTTGATGTCCAGTATGCCGCCGCACTTTTTGCAGGTGGTCACGGTCGGTGTCGCTTCGAACTCCGCACCGCATTTTACGCATACCGCAGATCTTGCAAAACTCATTTGTCAATCTCCTTAAAATAAGCACAGGAGCGCAGCATCTCTGCTGCGCTCCGCAAACCCCATTACAAAGACTTCAGCAGTCCTGTCCTGTCGTTAAATTCATTTATCAGCGCATCGATCTCGCCGGCCTGGTTCTCAACAGCCTTCCATGTATGCTCGGGATCGTACCAGAGAGCGTTGAGTTCTTCGGTCTTCTTGCCCTGCTGCTCTACCCATGTGTAGTACTTGAGGTTGTGGATGGTCTTGCGGTCGATGTAGGTAAGTTCCTTCATGAAGTCGGTCTTCATGCCGAGGATGTGCTGCTTGAAGCGGCACTCAGCAACTGCCTCGCTGTACTCGCCGTCTGCATCCTGCAGCTCCTTGATACGGGATGCGTACATCTCCGCAGAGTCGGTAAGAACGGTCGCTACAACGTCGTTCTCGGTGAGCTCGTAGTACTTCGCGAACTTGATGCAGCAAAGGATGTTCGCGATACCGGAGATGCCGAGGTAATCGAGCTTCTCAACCAGAGCGGGATCTACATGGCGCTGCTTGATCAGATAGTCGCGGGCAGCCTTCTCGTTGAAGAAGCGGATAAGCTGCTGGCTGTCCTCGTCGTCGATATCGATGACCATATCACAGTTCTTGACATTGTGGATCCACGGTACGTGCTTGTCGCCGATACCCTCTATGCGGTGTCCGCCGAAGCCGTTGTTCAGCAGTGTCGGGCACTGGAGCGCCTCACCCGTAGCGCACTTTGCGTTCGGGAATACGGTCTTTAAGTAGTCGCCTGCGGCTGTGGTGCCTGCGGAACCCGAAGTGAAGCAGGCGCCCGCGAAGTTCGACTTATCGGTCTTAATAAGATTATAAGCTTCCTCGATGGCGGGGCCGGTAATATTGAAATGCCAGAGGTGATTGCCCATCTCCTCGAACTGGTTGAAGATCATGACATCCTCACGGGTGTTGCGCAGCTCCCATGTCTTATCGAAGATCTCCTTAACATTGCTCTCGCAGCCGGGAGTGGCGATGGTCTCGCTGGCAACGGTCGAAAGCCAGTCAAAACGCTCCTTGCTCATCTCTGCGGGAAGGATAGCGATCGAATAGCATGAAAGCAGCTTCGAATCGAATGCGCCGCCGCGGCAGTAGTTACCGGTCGAGGGCCATACTGCCTTATGATATGTGGAATCGAACTGGCCCGTTACAAGTCTCGGGAGCAGACATCCGATGGACGCGCCTACCTTATGGCAGCCGGTCGGGAACCATTTGCCGACCATGCAGATGATCTTTGCATCCACGCCTGTAAGCTCCTTGGGAAGTACAAGGAAATTCGGCTTTCCGAACTGTCCGCCCTTTTCCTTGGGCTCATTGTGCCATGTGATCCTGAAAAGGTTCAGGGGATTGATATCCCAGAGTCCGACATCCTTCAATTTCTCGCGGATCTTGCCGGGAATCTGCTCGGGATCCCTCATCTGCGCGAAGGTGGGAAGGATGATGTTCCTCTCCTTTGCGCGGTCGATATTCTTTTGAAGCACCTGTTCGTTTCTTGTTAAATCAATCATGCGAATTCCTCCATCACGTTCTGTCGTAAGTCGCCCGGATACGGGTCAGCGACATTCATTTTCACACCATATTTAATATAGCACAGATGGTCAAAAAAGCAATACTTCTGCACAATTATTTTTAGGACATTCCAAAAATATTTTTCATTTTGCCCTGAAATGTCTTGAAAATCGACGTTTCTGATGGTAATATTTATTAAAGGAGACGTGGTTTTATACCTATTTTTTATACATTTTCTACAAAGGAGGCCATTATGCTATTAATCGGTAACGGACGAGTCATCACCAGGGACAGCGCCCAGCCTTTCATCGAGTGCGGTGCCGTAGTCTGCGACGGAAAAGTCATTGTTGAGGTCGGCGAATATACAGCCCTTAAGGCCAAGTATCCTTCCGCAGAGTTCATTGACGCAAAGGGCGGTCTGATCATGCCCGGTATGATCAATGCGCACAACCACATCTACAGCGCCATGTCGCGCGGTATTTCGATAAAGGGCTACAACCCGAAGGGCTTCCTTGACATCCTTGACGGCATGTGGTGGACCATCGACCGCAATCTGACCCTCGAGGGCACCAGATATTCGGCCGCAGCCACGTATATCGACTGCATAAAGAACGGCTGCACGACCATATTCGACCATCACGCGAGCTTCGGCGAGATCCCCGGATCGCTCTTCGCGATCGCCGAGGAATCCAAAAAATACGGCATCCGCTCCTGCCTCTGCTACGAGACCTCCGACCGCGACGGCGAGGAAAAGTGCAACCAGGCCATTAAGGAAAATGTTGATTTCATCAATTACTGCGAGCAGGACGACTCCGACATGCTCGCCGGCATGTTCGGCATGCACGCGCAGTTCACGCTTTCGGACAAGACTCTTGACAAATGCGCTTCGGCGCTTCCCGGCGACGCGGGTTACCACATCCATGTAGCCGAGGGCATCGAGGACCTGCACGACTGCCTGCATAAATACGGCAAACGCATCGTCGACCGCCTGATGGACCACAACATCCTCGGTCCCCACACGATCCTCGGCCACTGCATCTATGTCAACGATCACGAGATGGACCTGATCAAAGAGACCGACACGATGGTGGTACATAACCCCGAGTCGAACATGGGCAATGCCGTAGGCTGCCCTCCCACTCTTAAGATCATGAGCAAGGGAATACTTACCGGACTCGGCACCGACGGCTATACCAATGACATGTTCGAGTCGATGAAGGTCGCGAACGTTCTCCATAAACATAATCTCTGCGATCCCACCGTCGCATGGAGCGAGGTTCCGCAGATGCTCTTCGAGAACAACGCCGAGATGGGCCGCCGTTTCTTCAAGACACCGTTCGGCCGCCTGATCCCCGGATATTCCGCGGATGTCATCACACTCGACTACAACCCGCTCACGCCTCTTAGCGGAGATAACTGCAACGG
>JAGCSS010000097.1 GCA_017964055.1 Lachnospiraceae bacterium | reverse complement strand
GCGACATCGAGCGGTATCATGAGTGCCGCAAATCCTCCGAGGAAGCCCGGATTATTGAACATCAGCGAGGCCTGTCCCGAAAAATACAGGCTCCTGATACTCTCCGCGAGTTCCCTTAAGCTTTCGGACGAGATCAGATGCTGAAGGAACCTGAACTCGAGGATAGGCTTCCACAGAAGTTCCACGCAGCAAAGCGCACCCGAGACGATCGAAACGATCGTTACATAGCCTTTCAGCAGCTCTATCGCATCGTCTTTTCGCATGTAGTAGATCCCGAAAAGGCAGACCGCGAGATACGAGATCAGCGCAAGATATCCTTCAAACTCGGTATAAACTCCCCTGAACGCGACTTCACGGTTATCCGAAAGTGCAAAGGAAAGGCTTGCAAACAAGAGCATTCCGAGCATGAGGATGAACGGAATCCTTATTTTCCTGAATCTGTTTATGTCCAGATGCTCCGGATGATCGGGGAAGATCATCTCCGCCGCAAAAAAGAGTATCGCAACCGCCGCAAAGGCGGCGATTGCGATTTCTTTCGGATACAATGCAATATCGCATATACGCCCGTTCGTGGTCGAGAACCAGAAATTCTCATCCGCCGTGACGGCAAGCACCGTCACTCTCGCGATAAAAGGATATATCGCAAGGAAGATCAGCGAAAGGATGATAAATATCTTCTCGTAGCCCCTGGTTTTGGCCTCGGGCGTATGCACGCGTTTATTGTTCCGTTTGTATTTCATTTCCGTTATTTTTTGACTTTGACTTTGATCTTAAAACTCTTCTTAGTTCCGTCAAGCATCACGAATGTCGCAGTGATCGTTGCCGATCCTTTCTTGACTCCCGTGATCACGCCGGTTGTCTTGCCTACCTTTGCAACGGACTTCTTCGATGATTTATAGGAAACCTTCGCGAAGGTATTGTTGTAAGCGGCGGACAGATCCGTAACCACATTGAGGCCCCAAGGATATGTATAAGCAATATCCGCTGTCTTGCCCTTCTTCAGCGTGATCTGATCGGGCATCGCGATCTTGCTAAGTATCTCCTTGCTCGTATCGGTGAACTCGTAAGTAACGGGATTCCAGTAGCTGCGGTAGTCTGTGCTGAGGTTGTATATCCATTCCGCCGATGTGGTTCCGGACGTAACCCTTGCAAAATCGATGGCATCGCAATAGCCGTAATCGGGGAACGCCCTTACTGTGGCGGGAAGCTCAACCGTGATATATCTCATATCATAATCATAATCACCGGTATAAGCACTGCCGAAGCAGTAATTCCTCATAGTCACGCAGCCCCTGACAACCTTGATTTCCTTCTTTCCGAGCGGAACCGTATAGAGGATCTGCTTATCCTTGCTGTAGAGGCAGCCGTCATAGGTGGAATAGGTTTCGTTATCCGAATCCACGGTATATTGCTGAAGATTCGGAGCGCCGCCGTAAAATGCGTCGGAATCACTGAAATATGTCAGCGACGCGGGCAGATTGATCGTCTTAAGCTTAGTGCATTCGTCAAGATATGCGCCGAAATATCTTACGCCTTCGGGCACATCAAGTGTAGTAAACTGACAGCCGTTTATCGCGCCTTCTTCGATCGATGTGCAATCGGAGCGCAGATCCAGTTTTGTTTTATTTTTAGCATAGTATATCAGCGAATAGCCGTCCGGGTAATAATCCTTTTTGTATATTCCCGAACCGGTCTTTATGATCGCTTCGGAATAATCACCGTCTATCGAAACACTGCCGTAGTATCCGTTAAATGCCGCGGTATCAACGTATTCCAGTGTTGAAGGAAGCTTGATCGTATCCGCAGCCAGGCCTGTGAACACATATTGCTGGATACTGAGCAGATTCTTTGAAACCTTCAGTTTCTTAACGTTGCCGCCTCCGTACAGAGCGTACTCATCCAGATAAAGTACCGAGTCGGGCATATTGATCGTAGTGACCGCATACGCGCCGCAAAGCGCTTCGCTGCGGATACCGAGAGTTCCCTCTTTAATATTAAGGGTAGGCTTATTCGCCGCCGTAACAAGGAATTTCTCCGAATCATACAGGCTACCGTCATAGACCTCATAGTAAGGATTGTTCTTATCTATGGTAATGAGCGAATAGTCATCACAGCTTAGGTTATTGACTGTCGCAGGGATCGTGACTTTAAGATCGGGGCACCCGGACTGTCGATATGTCTCGAGACCCTTGTTCAGCTTAAGGCTCTTCAGACCGGACATTTCGCTGACGCTCAGGATCGAAAGCGAATCGGGAAGCGTAAGCGATGTAAGCGACGGAATATAGTACAGATAAAGGTTATCGGTTCCGTTTCCGATCTTCAGGTCCGAGAGCTTTTCCAGCGAAGTCAGGGTTACCGACGAAACATTCTTCGGGATGACCAGTTCCTCAAGCTCATCAGCCGAGGAAATATAGATGCTGTTGTACTCACCTTTGATAGTAAGTTTCTTTATCCCGGAGTTGTAAAGATACAAAGAGATGCTTTCAGCCCCGGTATCCGCAGGGATCGTAATCTCCTCGGTGGGGTTCAATATCTCGCCGAGAGTTCCCCAATCGTTGACCGAAAATTCAGTCTCCGCCGCCGAAGCAGGCATGACATCACTGAACACGAATGTCTGGATCGCCATAGCCAGGAAAGTGACAAAAGCGATTGCTTTTCTGACAGATCTGCTCATTTTCATTCCTCCTGTTAGTTTTATTCTATACCATTTCATTCTTTATCTTACACCATCAACGCAAAAAAACAATCACTCTTATATGTGATTTCCGATCGCTGCTTCAGACTTTTTCCGCATTTCTTTCGGAATAATGTCCTTGTTCTCTTTAATTCTGTTTTTGTGTTTATAATCTTTTAATTACATAAACTTCTGTTTTTCAATACATAATTCGTGACAAATCATAAATTATAGTGTATAATCAGCGTGATCCCCCCTGACACGATTGTCATATGTCGGACTTTTTTGTCGGGCAACAGTAAGCCCGCAGTTCCATGAGAGGAGACCATTATATGAAATTCAAAAAAATCAGCACCCGCATGCTCACCTTCGTTCTTCCGGTACTGATCATCCCGATGCTGATACTGACCCTCGTCAGTATCGCCAGCAGCCAAAAGGCCATCGGCGAGCAGCTCGACAACAGAATGTACGCCGAACTTTCGGCCGCAGAAAGAAATGTCGAAGAGAAATTAACAGGTATTTCCACTGCCGCGACCATAATTTCCGACATGGTAGCAGGCAACTATACACATACCAGTGCCAGAGAGTATCAGAACATACTCACCCGCATCATCCAGTCGGATGACATGATTCTCGGCAGCGGACTGTGGTTCGAGCCATACACATTCGATGCCGCCCTGGAGTATTTCGGGCCTTATATATACAAGGACGGCGGCAATATCACCGTCACCTACGAATACAGCAACGCAGAATACAACTATTTCATACAGGAATACTATTTAAACGCGAAGAATTCCACTTCGGCCGTCATTACCGACCCCTATTACGATCCCACTTCCGGGCTCATAATGAGTACCTGCTCCGCCCCGATCCTCTCGGATGACGGCAAGTACCTCGGCTGCGTTACCGTCGATATCGAGCTTTCTTCGATCACCGATCTGGTAAACGGCATAAGCGTCGGCAAGACCGGCAAAGCCATCATGCTTGACAGCGTCGGAACATATCTGGCCGGCGTCGATGATTCCAAGATCGCGAACGCGCGAAAGATTACCGAAGACAGCGACAAAGACATGGCCGGTGTCGGAGCCGCCGTTATGGGCCGGGCGACCGGTACCGAAAACATGAGCTCGGACAGAGGTGCCGAAACTGTATATTATACCACAGTGCCCTCGACCGGCTGGAAACTCATGATACATATCACGGATATCGAGATCTACAGCTCGGTCAACAGGCTCATGCTCATCATGGCGCTCGTTTCGGTCATCGCGGTCATCGTTGAGATACTTCTCATATCTCTGGTCATCAGGGATATTTCCAAAAAGACGATCAACGTCAAGAATTTCGTCGGAGAGCTCTCTCAGGGCAATTTCACCGTCGACCGCCTGAATGTGACTTCCGAGGACGAGATCGGCGTTATGAGCGGCGCCTTAAACGAGATGTACGACAACAACAAGGGCATAATCAGCGGCATCGCGGGTTACGCTGCTTCCCTCGACAAATCATCCTCGCAGATGAACGAGGCTTCCGTCGAGCTGGCTGACAAATTCGAAGACATCCGCAATATGACCGGCCGTGTAAACGACGAAATGAGTACCACCAGTTCCGCTACCGAAGAGGTCAACGCCTCCTCGGAAGAGGTTCTCGCAAATATCACGATGCTTACGGGCGAGACCGATCAGACAATGAACATGAGCAAAGAGATCGTTGCCCGTGCCGCCGAGATCGAGCAGCAGTCCAGAAAGTCTTTCGAGACCGCGCAGGCTCTTACCGAAAAGTACCAGAAGCAGCTTGAGCGCAGCATTGAGGGCGCTAAGGTCGTTGCCAATGTCAGCACTCTGGCCGATGTTATCTCCAATATTGCCGAGGAGATCAATCTGCTCTCGCTGAACGCTTCCATCGAATCGGCTCGCGCAGGCGAAGCCGGCCGCGGATTCGCAGTCGTTGCCAATGAGATCGGTTCCCTCGCGGGCAATACCACAGAGACTGTCGGCGCTATTCAGAAAACGATCGGCGAGGTTCAGGCCGCATTTACCGAGCTTACCGACTCGGCCAACGAACTGCTTGATTTCCTCAAGTCCACCGTTACGCCCGATTACCGCAACTTCGTCACCGTTGCCGACCAGTACGGCAAGGATGCCGAGAGTTTCAAGGAAAGCAGCGATAACATCTCGAATATGGCCCAGAGCATCAGGACCATCATCGGCGAAGTTACGATGGCTATCCAGGATATCGCCGACGCCACTTCGGAAACCACTGAGATCAGCCGCAGTATCATGGACAATGTAGAAGCGGTATCCGGTCATATAAACAATGTCGCGAATATGGCCGGTGAACAGCAGCTCATATCGGATTCGCTTAACGAAACCGTTTTGAAATTTAAACTGTAACCATAAGGAGGCACACACATGTTGAACGATCTGCCCGCCGATATCGAGGTTCTCGATAATCTGGACATCAGCAAACTCGATCCCATGATGAGAGATTACGTCTTCAGCTCTTATTTCCTCGCGCGTCTCATCACAAAGACCACCGACGAAAACAAGGCCTTAAAGCGTGAAAACGCCGCGCTCAGGGCTCAGGTGGAAGAATGCGCCGAGCTCAAGAAGAGAATCGACGCATTAAAGACGATCATAGACGAGGTAGGTGATCTCCGGATCCCCGAGGTCGCTGCCGCCGTACCCGAGGAGGCTCCCGCCGCTGAGGCCGAAGAGCCCAGATCCGACGGTTTCATGGCGGTCAATCGCGCCAACATCCGTGCCATGGCAGAGCAGGCCGAGTCCGAGATCGCTGCCGTGCCCGCGCCCGACGCGATCCCCGAGCCCGCGGCCGCAGCAGTTCCCGTACCCGAGGCTATTCCCGAACCTGCGGACATCCCCGGAGAACCCTCACTCGATGCGATCCCGGATATTTCGCTTGACGCGGACATCTCCGCAGAGCCTGACATCGCTGCTGTTCCAGATATATCGCTTGACGCGGATATCCCCGCAGATACTGATATCGCCGCGATTCCTGATATCGCACTTGATGCGGACATCCCCGCAGAGCCCGATATTGCCGCAATCCCCGATATCTCACTTGACGCGGACATTCCCGCAGAGGCTGAAACAGTCCCCGAGCCTGTGGCCGAGGCAATTCCCGAGCCTGCAATCGAAGCAGTTCCTGAACCGATTCCCGAACCTGTTATTGAGGCAGTTCCCGAGCCCGTAGTCGAAGCAGCTCCCGAACCTGTTGTTGAAGCAGTTCCCGAGCCTGTTGTTGAGACAGCTCCCGAGCCCGTGGTTGAGGCAGTTCCCGAACCCGTAGTCGAGCTAGCTCCCGAACCTGCGCCTGCCGCAGAAGCAGCACCCGCTCCGGCTCCTAAGACTGCGGCTAAGCCGAAAGTAGCCGCCAAGCCCAAGACTAAGGCTGCGGCTCCCAAGCCCGCTGCAGCGCCTGCTCCCGAACCCGCTCCCGCGCCTGTTGTTGAGGCAGCTCCTGAGCCCGTTCCTGAACCTGTTCCTGAACCTGCTGTCGAAGCAGCTCCTGAGCCCGTTGTTGAGGCAGCTCCCGAGTCTGCTCCCGAACCCGTAGTTGAGGCAGCTCCTGAGTCCGTAGTTGAGGCAGTTCCCGAACCCGCTCCTGAACCTGTAGTAGAGGCAACTCCTGAGCCTGCACCCGCGGCACCTGCAGTCGAGATCCCCTCAGATCCCAACGCGGCTCTTACTCCCGAGCAGATCGCTGCCATGTTTGCTGCCAATGCTGCTCCCGCAGAGCCCGCTCCGATACCTGAACCCGAGCCTGCTCCTGAACCCGCTCCTGCGGCACCTGCAGTCGAGATTCCCTCCGATCCCAACGCGGCTCTTACTCCCGAGCAGATCGCTGCCATGTTCGATGCCAATGCTGCTCCCGCTGAGCCCGCTCCGGCTCCCGAACCCGAGCCTGCTCCTGCGCCTCCTGCAGTCGAGATTCCTTCCGATCCAAACGCGGCCATGTCACCCGAGCAGATCGCGGCTCTCTTCGCAACACTCGGTCAATAAATCAAAATACAACGGCTTCCGCAAGTTCCGCGGAAGCCGTTTTTATGTGCCCAGTTCCTGCCATAAATACGCTGCTGCTTGAGGCAGCTTTATCTGCTCTACCGGAGAGCGGCTTCCACAAATTCTGCGGAAGCCCTCTTCTTCACCAACAAAGGCCGGCGTACGTGTGAGATTATCCCAAAACGATAGGGAGCGACTGAGCCGCGCGAGCACTGTGCGCGTTCGAAGGCGACCCTTATTTTCTTGCGTCGCCGAGAGAACGCGACAATTAGTGCGATGCCCGGCGAAGGCAGCCGACCGTGTTTTGGGATAATTTTACACGGACACCGACCGCAGCTTAAGGAGGACAGCCTCAGACATCAGAAAAAGGGCGCCGCCTGCTGCAAGCAGGCGGCGCCCTCTGAAGTTATAAAGTCGTATTTTATGCCTCAACCAGTCTGTTGGGATTCAGCTTGATGCCGGGGCCCATCGATGCTGCGATGGTAGCGCTCTTGATGTACTGTCCCTTTGCTGCAGCGGGCTTAGCCTTGATCAGCGCGGAGATAAGTGCGTTAGCGTTGTCGGTAAGCTGCTCCTCGGTGAAGGAAGCCTTTCCGATAGGGCAGTGAATGATGTTGGTCTTGTCGAGACGATACTCGATCTTACCGGCTTTGATATCCTTGATAGCGCCTGCAACGTCCATTGTTACGGTGCCGGCCTTGGGGTTAGGCATTAAGCCCTTAGGTCCGAGTACACGACCGAGACGTCCTACAACGCCCATCATGTCGGGAGTAGCAACAACTACGTCGAACTCAAACCAGCCGTCGTTCTGGATCTTAGGGATCAGCTCGTCGCCGCCTACATAGTCAGCGCCTGCTGCCTCAGCCTCTGCAACCTTGGGTCCCTTAGCGAAAACGAGAACGCGAACAGTCTTACCTGTTCCGTGAGGGAGAACTACGGCGCCGCGGATCTGCTGATCTGCATGACGTCCGTCCAGACCCATGCGGAAATGAGCTTCGATGGTCTCGTCAAACTTAGCTGTAGATGTCTTCTTAACTAAACTGCATGCATCAGCTACATCGTAAAGAGCAGTCTTATCGATGAGCTTCGCTGCTTCCTGGTATTTTTTTCCTCTTTTCATTATTTACCTCCTGGTGGTGTTAGCGGATCCTCGTGAATCCTTCCACTTCTTCAAATGTGATTTTGTTAAATGTTGTCAATTAGTCCTCAACTACGATACCCATCGAACGAGCGGTACCGGCAATCATACTTGTTGCAGCTTCGATGCTTGCGGCATTAAGATCGGGCATCTTCTGCTCTGCGATCTTCTGTACCTCTGATCTCTTGATGGTAGCAACCTTAACCTTGTTGGGCTGACCCGACGCGGTCTTGATGTTGCAGGCCTTCTTGAGAAGAACAGCTGCGGGAGGAGTCTTTGTGATGAAGCTGAAGCTTCTGTCTGCGTATACCGTAATAACTACGGGGATGATCAGATCACCCATCTGTGCCGTTCTGGCATTGAATTCCTTTGTGAACTGAACGATGTTAACACCGTGCTGTCCAAGTGCGGGACCAACCGGGGGTGCCGGAGTCGCCTTGCCTGCAGGAATCTGTAACTTAATGTAACCTGTAACTTTCTTAGCCATTATTGTCTCCTCTTTTCATAATCGAATAAAAAACTATGTTAATTGTCGGATCTTACATCCGTAAGTCCGAGTTCAACAGGTGTCTCCCTGCCGAACATATCGATATTGATCGTCACGGTCTGTGCGTCCAGGTCAATGGCTCTAACCACACCCTGACTGTCTTTCCATGTACCGTTGATGATCGTAACCGTGTCGCCTTCTTCATAGTCAAGCAGTATCTCGCTCGGTCCGTTGTACATCGCGTCCATCTCCTCTTCGGAAAGGGGAACCGGCTTTGATCCGGGACCTACGAAGCCTGTTACGCCGCGGGTATTTCTTACGATATACCAGGTGTCATCATTCATGATCATGTTGATGAGCACGTATCCGGGGAACATCTTCTTTTCAACCTGCTTCTTGACACCGGCTCTGATCTCGGTGACAGTCTGCACGGGAACCGAAACATCTAATATCTGGTCCTGAAGCCCTCTGTTTTCAATTGTTTTCTTAAGGTCAAGCATGACCTTGTTTTCATAACCCGAGTAGGTATGAACAACGTACCATTTAGCTTCTGCCATATTTACTCCTATCTAGTCTATCAAACAATGATCTTGTCGAGTCCGAGTTTGATCGCTGCATCGATCAATGCAATGAGCAAGCCCAGAAGGATAGAAATAATTACAACTGCGGTAGACTCCTTGAATAAAGTCTCCTTTGAAGGCCAGGTGATCTTCCTCCACTCGGAGCGAACACCCTTGAGGAAGCTCTTCTTTGCAGGCTTGGTATTAGCAGCCGCTTTGTTTGTCTCTGCCATAAGTACCTTCCTTTCCCTTACTTCGTTTCCTTGTGCATGGTGTGCTTCTTGCAGAATCTGCAGTACTTCTTTGTTTCCATTCTGTCAGGATGATTCTTTTTCTCTTTCGTCGTGTTGTAGTTACGCTGCTTGCACTCTGTGCATGCTAATGTAATTTGTACTCGCACAACTTCCACCTCCGTTTT
>JAGCSS010000096.1 GCA_017964055.1 Lachnospiraceae bacterium | reverse complement strand
TTCCTAAAAAGGAATCTTGCTTTGAAAGCCACTCTTCACCTATAATGGTTATGGGGTTATTCTGCTCAGAGAATAGCGAAAAACTGTATTGGGAATGGGGTGGTTTTTTGCATCAGAGTAAAATAAGCGCACTTATTCTGGCTGCCGGTATGTCCCGGCGCATGGGAGACTTCAAGCCTCTTTTGCCGCTCCGCGGGAAAACGCTGATAGAGAACAGTGTTGAGAGCGTGCTTTGCGGCGGAGCCGAAGATGCGGTCATTGTGACCGGTTTTCGCGCCGATGAGGTGGAGACTGTCCTGGGACGTTCTTTTGCCGGCCGGGTGAGCTTTGTCCGCAACGACGATTACGAAGTTACGGACATGATGCGTTCTGTCAAGATCGGCACTGCGGCATTGCCCGCATGCGACGCATTTTTCCTGCTTCCGGGAGATATGCCCGTGGTTTCTCACGGCACATTCGAAAAGCTTCTTTCTGCCCGGACACAAAGCGGTTCTCCTCTTATTTTCCCGGCTTTAAACGGTTTTCGCAAACATCCGCCGCTCATAGATTCGTCACTGATACCGGCTGTTCTCGGGTATGACGGTGAGAATGGGCTTCGTGGTCTCTGGAAAGAATATGAAAAAGATATCCTCACGGTTCCCGTTGACGACGCGGGTGTCTGGATAGATATAGACACTCCGGACGACTATCGGGATTGCAGGAAAATCTACGAGAATACAAAGGAGGTATGACCAAATGGAAAAGATCAGTCAAAGCGTAGTCAAGAAAGACCACGCGCCGAAGATCTCGGGTCGAAGCATGTATGTAGCCGACTATCCGTCGGAGGGGGTGCTCTGCGGTAAACTCCTGCATTCAAAGGTTGCGCGGGCGAAGATCCTTTCGGTCGATGTACCGGAGCTGCCCGAGGGTTATTTCTATGTGGATGCCAAGGATGTGCCCGGAGACAACAATGTCAACATAGTTCTCGACGATACTCCCGTATACTGCCGCGAGACTGTCGAGTATATCGGTGAGCCCATCGCGATGATCTGCGGTCCCGACCCGAAGGTTGTCGAGCAGCTTCGCGACGCATGCAAGGTGAACTATGAGGAGCTCGAGCCGGTTCTCGATCTGCGCACAGCCACCGAGAAGTTCTTCGATTACAACTTCGGACACGGTGATGTGGACAAGGCGTTTGCCGAGGCGGACAAGGTTTATGAGGAAGAGTTCGAGACCGGATATCAGGAGCAGGCATATCTCGAGACACAGGGCATGATGGCCGTTCCCGAAGAGGGCGGGCGCATGTTCGTTCACGGCTCCGCTCAGTGCGCATATTACGTACACGGCGCCGTTATGAGAGTTCTCGGATGCGGCCCGACGGGCGTGCATATCCTGCAGGACGTTACGGGCGGCGGATTCGGAGGCAAGGAGGCATTCCCTTCGATCCTCGGATGTCAGGTGGCAGTGGCGGCTCATAAGTGCAAGAAGCCCGTCCGCTGCGTATTTGACCGTCGCGAGGATATGGAGTATACCTCAAAGCGTCATCCTTCGCTGTGCCGCTATAAGGTAGCGGTAAAGGGCGGTAAGGTAACCGCCATGGATATCGATGTTAAATTCAATGCCGGCGCGTATTCCACGCTTTCCGCGGTCGTTCTTCAGCGCGGTATCATCGCTTCGCCCGGTATCTACAATATTCCCAATGTCCGCGTGCACGGCTGGGCGGTCAAGACCAATACCTCACCCTGCGGCGCGTACAGAGGCTTCGGAGCTCCGCAGACCTTCTTTGCGGTTGAGATGATGATGGACCATATCGCACGCGATCTCGGAGTTGATTCGCTGGCGTTTAAGGAGTCGCATCTGGTAAAGCAGGGCGATCCCACATCCACCTGCGGAAAGTATCATTTCCCTGTGCCGATCCCGGATATGATCGAGGAGATCGACAAGGCCTGCGATTACCGCAGAAAGCGCGCAGAGTACGCGAAGCCCCAGACCGGACGCTATCGCCGCGGCATCGGCATGTCGATGTATTTCCACGGCGCAGGATTTACGGGCTCGGGTGAGAGAGACCTGATCAAGGCGGTTGCGAAGCTGCGCAAATACAAGGACGGAACGGTCGAAGTCCTCGCATCTAACGGCGAGATCGGACAGGGCGTCCGCACGACTTTCCCGAAGATCGTCGCAAACGAGCTGAACCTTCCTCTCGACAAGGTTTATTACGATCATCCCGACACCGCGCGCGTACCCGATTCGGGTCCTACCGTTGCGTCGCGTTCGCTGATGGTAGTCGGCGAGCTGCTCCGCCGCGCGGCCATAAAGCTCAGAGAGCAGTGGGTTGACGGAGAAGAGCAGGAGGTAGAGGAGCGCTTCAAGGAGCCCGATTTCCTGATCCCGTTCTATATCGATAAATTCGAGGGAGACGCTTATCCCACCTATGCATGGGCGGTCAATGCCATTGAGCTCGAGATCGATACCCATACGGGCATCGCGAAGGTTCTCGGCGCATACGGCAATTTCGATGTCGGAACTCCCATCGATTACAATGTTGTAATGGGCCAGATGGAGGGCGGTTTCCTGCAGGGCATCGGCTATGCGTCCATCGAGAAGATGGATTACGACGCAAAGGGCAGGATCCGCAACAATTCCTTCTCGGATTATCTTATCCCGACTACGAAGGATGTGCCTAACCTTAAGTGCATGCTTCATGTGGAAAAATATCCTAACGGACCTTACGGCGCAAAGGGCGCAGGTGAGCTGCCTCTGGTCGGAGGCCCCGGCGCATATCTCGAGGCAGTCGAGCAGGCGCTCGGCGGAGTAAAGCTCAATCATGCTCCGTTCACAGCCGAGGACACGCTTGCCGTGATCGCAAAGGAGGGGATCTGATATGGCTGATATTCGCTTTAAATTAAACGGAAAAGAGGTCGCATATGACGGCAGCGCAGCTGCGAGACTCTTGGACGTGCTTCGTGATACATACGGCTGTACATCCGTTAAATGCGGCTGTAAAGAGGGAGAGTGCGGCGCGTGCTCGGTCCTCATCGACGGCACCCTGTTCAATTCCTGCTGCGTGGCCATGGGCGCGGTGGACGGAACCGATATCGTAACGATGGAAGGCTATCGTGAGACCAAGCGCTTCGAGGCTCTTTCAAAGGCTTTCGGAGATCTCTCGGCCGTACAGTGCGGCTTCTGCATACCCGGCATGGTGCTGGCGGCGGAGGCACTTCTTTCAAAGAACCCGCATCCGAGCGAGGATGATATCCGTGAGGCTCTTTCCGGCAATCTCTGCCGCTGCACGGGATACAATGCCATCGTGAATGCGGTGAACAATGCGGCAAAGGAGGGCAACGGATTATGGTAAACGGCTATATCGCTAAAAACCTGCAGGAAGCGCTCGATATCCGCGCTGCGCATGATGTGGTGCCCTACGCGGGCGGCACCGACCTGATGGTCGAGAACCGCGAGAATGTGGATTACCTGTTCCTGAACAAGGTTCCCGAGCTTAAGAAAATAACTGTTGACGACAAATATATCCGCATCGGCGCCGCGGTTACATTTACGGAGGCGCTTGCTTGTCCCGATGTTCCCGAGCTCATGAAGGAGGCGGTTTCGCGCATAGCGGCTCCCGCCATCCGCAATGCGGGCACATTCGGAGGGAATCTGGGCAACGGTTCCGCAAAGGCAGATTCCGTGCTCATCGAGTTCGTGGCCGACGCAAAGCTGCGTCTGGTATCGAAGTCGGGCGAGCGCATCGTTGATGTGGACAAGTTCTATCTCGGACGCAAAAAGCTCGATCTGAACAGCGACGAGCTGATCGCGGAGATCCTTCTGCCAAAGACGGGTCTTGAGAACTATTACTATGAGAAGGTCGGCG
>JAGCSS010000095.1 GCA_017964055.1 Lachnospiraceae bacterium | reverse complement strand
TAAAACGGGCACTCTGGACGGCAAGGTCTGGGATATCACAAGCGCGATCGAGCATCATGAGCCCGGCGAATACATAATGGTCGACGGCAGGATCGTGATGTTCCAGGATAAGCCCCAGCGGAATATCTCACGCATCAGAAGAGCGCGCGAGGGGGAGTACGATCCGGCGGATTATATGCCTTCGTCCGACCGCAATATCGACGAGATGTACAGTGAACTGATGGCGCTCGGCGCGCAGATAAAGACACCTTATCTGCAGAAGCTGTTCAGGAGCTTTTTTGTGGATGATGCCGAGTTTATCAAGGCGTTTAAATATCATTCGGCAGCCAAGGCCGTGCACCACGGCTTTATCGGCGGCCTGCTCGAGCATACGCTTTCGGTGACGAATCTCTGTGACGGTTTTTCAAAACAGTATGAGCTGCTCAACCGCGACCTGCTGCTGACCGCGGCGATCTGCCACGACATCGGAAAGACCCGTGAGCTTAGCGCATTCCCCGAGAATGATTACACCGACGAGGGCAATCTGCTCGGCCATATCGTGATCGGCATCGAGATGGTGGACGATAAGCTCCGCGACATACCCGAATTCCCGAAGCTTGCGGCGACGGAGCTCAAGCACTGCATCGCGGCGCATCACGGCAAATTCGAATACGGTTCGCCCAAGCTCCCCGCGATCTGCGAGGCTATGGCCCTGCATTTCGCAGACAATCTCGACGCAAAGATGGAGTCGATGAAGGAGCTGCTCAAGGGAGTGGATGAAAAGGCAGACTGGCTTGGCTTCCAGCGCAATTTTGAAAGCAATGTGAGAAGAACGTGATATCCGCAGCCTTACCCGGATATTTCAAGGAATTGGGAAAATATGGACATAAAAAAGAACGATGAATTTGAAATAGAAATAACTGATCTGGGAAGCGAAGGAGAGGGCATCGGCCGTTTTGGCGGCATGCCCTTTTTCATTAAAGGCGCGATACCGGGCGATACTGTTCTGGCGGGCGTGACCAAAATGAAAAAGACCTACGGATATGCCAGTATCGTAAAGATCCTCGATCCTTCCCCCGACAGGGTCGCACCGGCATGTCCGATAGCCGGACGCTGCGGAGGCTGCCAGCTGCAGCACATGAGCTATGCCGCGCAGCTGAAATATAAGCAGGATAAGGTCTTAAACGACCTGGTGAGGATCGGCGGGATCGCAAAGGAGCGGTTCTGTATGTTACAGGCCGAGGATGGTTTGCTCGCTGAGGACTGCATAGAGGAAGATGCCGGGGAAATCCGTTATTTCCCGATAATAGGTATGGAAGAGCCTTTTCATTACCGCAACAAAGGCCAGTTCCCCGTTGGGACCTCAACAGATGGCAGTATCATCAGCGGCTTCTACGCAGGACATACCCACTCGATTATAGACACGAAGAGCTGTATGCTCCAGCATGAACTGACAGACAGTCTGATGCAGGCCGTGCGTGAGTATATGAGCGAGGCGGGAGTCAGCGCATACGAAGAACCTACTACTGATGTAGAACAAAATGTACCCGCCGGAAATAAAGGATCAAAAACAAAGAGCAAAAGGCCGGAAGTAAAGCATAAACCGGGATCCGGACTGGTGCGTCATGTACTGACGAGAGTCGGATTTGCAACACATGAGGTCATGGTATGTGTTGTGATAAACGGGGATGATCTGCCCAAAGCGGAGCTGTTGACAGGAAAGCTGAAGAGTGCGTTGGAAGACTGTAATGAGGTTTTGGGTTCGGCAGATGATCCTTACCGTCTGGCCTCTCTTACCGTAAATATCAACAAGAAGGACACAAATGTTATCCTTGGCGACGAATGCCGTGTTCTTTACGGGAACATGTACATTACCGACTGTATCGGAGATATAAAGTATCGCATTTCCCCGCTCTCATTCTATCAGGTCAATCCCGTGCAGACACAGAAACTCTACGCCACGGCGCTGGAGTTTGCCGGACTTACCGGCAATGAGACCGTCTGGGATCTGTACTGCGGCATCGGAACGATATCCCTGTTTCTGGCGCAAAGAGCAAAGAAGGTATACGGTGTCGAGATAGTCGGTCAGGCGATCGGGGACGCGCGCGCCAATGCGGAGCTCAACAATATCTCAAATGCCGAGTTTTTTGTGGGAGCGGCCGAAGAAGTCCTTCCCGCGAAATATGCGGCAGATCCTTCGATGCGCGCGGATGTGATAGTTGTCGATCCGCCGCGCAAGGGCTGCGACGAAGCACTTCTGGAGTGCATCACGAAACTGGAGCCGAAGAAGATTGTCTATGTTTCCTGCGATCCGGCAACGCTGTCCCGTGACGTGAAATACCTCGGGCAGCACGGCTATGCGCTGAAGGAGGTGCGCCCCTGCGATATGTTCCCGCAGACCAGCCATGTGGAGACGGTTGCTCTTCTGTTCCAACAAAAACCAGATGATCATATTGAGATAGAGGTTGCTCTGAGACATTTTCAGATGATATAGTAGCAAATTTATTTTCCAGGATTATTGACGGCATCAATGAGCGCTTTTATAAAACTATGCGCTCGCAACCAAATTTAACAAAAAACAGCAAAATATGTAAGCTTTGCTTGGTAGACAGGTGGAGCTTACTTTTTTATGATTGAGAAAAATGTTAAAATATTTAGCAAAGGTGGTAGAAATATGAGGAAGGTGTACTTGGATAATATTCGCTGGATAACAGTAGTGCTGGTTGTCATCTATCATGTAATCTACATATTCAACGGTGTAACACAACATGGCATCATCGGACCTTTCAGTAAACATCAGCCCCAGGATACATATCAGTACATTGTATATCCTTGGTTCATGTTACTTCTGTTTGTGGTATCCGGCATGTCAGCCCGCTATGAACTGGTTAAGCGAACAGAGAAGGAATTCATCAGAGTAAGGACGAGAAAGTATCTTGTGCCATCAACAATCGGCCTTCTGGTTTTCGGCTGGGTTCTTGGCTATTACAACATGCTGATGTCCGGTGCTTTTAATTCCATGAACAACGTACCAGGGCCAATCCTTTTCCTGATAATGGCAGTCAGCGGATCAGGTCCGCTGTGGTACATTCAGATGCTTTGGCTCTTCAGCCTGATACTGGTACTGATCAGAAGGATTGAAAAAGACGGATTTTATAATATATGCGGCAAAGCAAATCTTTTGACACTTATACTTCTTGTCATACCCGTATACGGAGCAGCGCAGATACTTAACACACCGATAATAGTGGTATACAGATTCGGTATTTACGGATTGGGCTTTTTGATCGGCTACTTTGTACTGTCCCATGACGAAGTGATGGATCGACTTGGCGAAAGCTGGCTGTTATTAAGCGTTCTTGCCCTCGCATCCTGCGTAGCCTTCGTGATTTTATATATAGGTCAGTCTTATCCGGATCACGTGGTTCTGGATACAATCATGTGCAATGTATACGCATGGTTTGGATCT
>JAGCSS010000094.1 GCA_017964055.1 Lachnospiraceae bacterium | reverse complement strand
TACGCTGCAATCTATTTCTCTTCTGGCACCACAGGCTTCCCGAAGGCCATACTTCATAAGCACAGAGCGCTGATGCACAGCTGCCGTGTTGAGCAGAATCATCACGGACAGACTCATAACGACATATTCCTGTGCATACCTCCGCTCTATCATACAGGCGCGAAGATGCACTGGTTCGGAAGCTTCCTTGTAGGCGCAAAATCCGTTCTGCTCAAAGGAACGGATCCCAAGACCATCCTGAAGGCCGTATCTCAGGAGCACTGCACCATAGTCTGGCTGCTCGTTCCGTGGGCACAGGACATCCTGGACGCGATCGACAGAGGTGATGTAAGGCTTGAGGATTATGAGCTCGATCAGTGGAGACTCATGCATATCGGAGCACAGCCCGTTCCCCAGTCTCTGATCGCACGCTGGAAAAAAGTATTCCCGAATCACGATTACGATACAAACTACGGCCTCTCCGAGTCTATCGGTCCCGGCGCGGTACATCTCGGCATCGAGAACATCCACAAGGTCGGAGCTATCGGTAAGGCAGGCTTCGGCTGGCAGACACGCATTGTCGATGAAAAGCATAACGACGTAAAACAGGGTGAGGTCGGTGAGCTCGCTATCAAGGGTCCCGGCGTCATGGACTGCTACTACAACGATCCCAAGGCAACGGCTGAGGTTCTCTCAGACGGCTGGCTCTTTACCGGCGATATGGCCATGGAGGATGAAGACGGCTTTATCTTCCTCGTTGACCGCAAAAAGGACGTTGTTATCAGCGGCGGTGAGAACATCTACCCCGTTCAGATCGAGGATTTTATCCGCACAAACGATGCGGTTAAGGACGTTGCGGTCATCGGCGTTCCCGATCCACGTCTCGGCGAGACTACTCTTGCCGCTATCGAAGTCAAGGAAGGCTACACTCTTACCGAGGATGAGGTAAACCAGTTCTGCCTCAAGCTTCCCCGCTACAAGAGACCTCACAGGATCGTATTTATGGAGATCCCCCGCAATCCTACCGGAAAGATCGAAAAACCCAAGCTTCGTAAATTATTCGGCAGCGATGAGCTTGTTGCCGCACAGAACAAGGGCTGAAAATTAAACAAATGATCATGAAATAAGACAAGGGGAACGCAATTAACCGTTCCCCTTGTCTTACTGTTACTCTCTATGTCACTCTCCACTCCCAAGGATTGTAACTCGGTTTAATCGTAAAAACCTTTCAGTGTATCGAAATTCACATATTTCTGCAGATATTCCATCGTATTTACGCAGTTGTCGTTGAAATACAGAACATACAGTGTATTCATGTATAACCCGTTATCGTTATAAACGTTATCCTGCTGTCTGACTATCTCTATCCGGTGGTAGTTCTCGGGCGTTTCCGTATATTTGTAACTGCTCAGGAAATCGGGCGCGAACACCTCAAGAGGAATATAACCGCTCTCGTAGTCTTTGATCAGGCACTTGACTATCTCCCTTGTCTGTTCCGAATAGAAAGTCCTGAAATGATAATTCATGTTTTGGTCGACCTGAGAGATCTCGGCCGATCTGTAGGACTCCGAATCCGGATCGCCGAATATTATCCTGATCGCATTTTCTTTCATGAATACATCCATACCCTTTACGGCATCACAGTCAATAGGTATATTGTAAAACCTTACGGTCTGTCTTCCGTTTTTCAGATCGTATATGAAGGAGTAATTGGATGTATATATATATGACGACTGCTTCTGTCTGATCAGCTCATCCTTGTCTGCCACTATTGAGTGATGGAAACCGGATATCCTTGAGATATCTTCAGCATCAGTAAAACGGAGCATGTAGCCGTTTACGCTGACCGTAACGCCGTTCACTTCTTCTTTTTCGGGTATATACGCAACGGCTCTGCTTCCCGCAAAAAGCAGTACGCATGCCGCAATCGCGAGAAAACCTGTGTAAAGCGCAAATTTCCTGCCAAGCCCCTTAAATACCCTGAAGCTCTTTTTGATGATCATCTCGGCAGCGATATAGGCTATAATGCCCAATACCATCAGAAGCACAAAAACCGTGACTGCCAGTTTATCCGTAAACCTGAGCGACCCAAGCAGCGTTTCCACGATAAGTGTCGTGATCAGTATCGCAAAGCTGATGCCGAAGCCCCAGCGGAATACAGGCTTTAAGAAATCGATCGCTACAACATCACCCGAATGTTCGCTCTTTCTGATCTTATAGAGCAGTAAGCCGGCTATGATAAGCAGTGCGGAAACTACAAGTCCCGTGATCATAACGACCCACAGACCATCGTTTACAAAACATTCGTATACTCCGGCCTCAAACAGTTCTGAATCTTTATAAAAGATAATGCTGTGAAAGAATCCTACCGGAGATATTATGCCGATCGGATTGCCGCGCGGTATCGAAACAAGATTGCTCGATGCACCGAAGAATATCTGGTAGTAAATGTCATTGAGCAATACCTGCATTCCCGTTACATAAAAGATCAGGATCGTAAAGATGACGGGCGCAGCGATATTGTGTCCGAACATGATCATGCACAATACGGCAAATGAGAAGAAGAACAGCTCTTCCACCGTGATCACGAGCAGCCATGTCGATAATGCTTTGATCGCGTTTAAACCGTCGGACCAGCATATAAGGTTGGTCAGCAGGTAAAGTACAAGATTGGGAACAAACATCATACCCAGGCCCGAGACAAAACCGTTCGCGTAAAGCTGTGTGCGCGTCATCGGGAGCGAATGATAATAATAACAGGATCTTTCGTTTCCGAGGTACGCGAACACCGCGAGCGCTATAAGCATCGAGAAAATAACCGCCGGGATCAGCGATCCGGGAATAATACTTCTATAGATGTCATCTATCGTATTGGGATGCAGCGTATCTTTGCCTACTCCGAAAAATGCCAGATTCAGGTTCAGATAAGTAATCGCCGTGAGTATCCAGAACATGATAAGCGAATAACCGACCCACAGAGGCCAGAACCTTTTTCTGTTTTTTCTTATCAGAGTCCTGTTGAAGAAATCAGAGGATGATGTCTTTGACTGCATAATCCTCACCTCCCAACTCGTAAATAAAGATCTCCTCCAGCGTCAGCGGCAGCGCGTCAAACAGGACGGGCGAATACTTGGCTATCTTTTCCCTGCATTCCTCCTGCGTTCCGCGAACCACAAGCGTATATATGCTTCCAAGCTTGGAGGTATTGATGATCTCAAAGTCTTTGTTCAGAGCGTCTATGTCAAAGCCTTCCGCGAATGCCGCCTGCAGCTTTGTGACATTGCCCTGGAGCGATGAAAGCGAACGTTCTAGCAGGACTTTTCCCTTATTCATGATGCCTACGGTGTCGCATACATCCTCAAGTTCTCTCAAGTTATGCGATGAAACGAGGACCGTAGTCCCTCTCTCGCTCACATCCTGCATCATCAGGCTCCATACCTGACGTCGCATTACGGGGTCGAGTCCGTCCACAGGCTCATCAAGTATCAGAACCTGTGGATTGCAGCATATCGCGAGCCAGAAAGCGGCCTGCTTCTGCATGCCTTTAGACATGCGTCTGACAGGTTTTTTCGGATCGATGATGGTAAATACGCTCTTTAATCTCTCAAAGCGTTCATTATCGAATCCGGGATAGAATCCCTTTACAAAGTGCATCATATCGTCGATATTGTCGGCGCCGAAACGGAACAGATCGTCGGGTATATATGCGATCGATGATTTAATCGTATTGTTTTCATAAACAGGCTCGCCGTTTATCAGTATCTCTCCCGCGTCCTGCTTATATATGCCGACCAGATGCCTGATAAGCGTAGATTTGCCGGCACCGTTGGGGCCTACCAGTCCGTAGACGGAACCGGGCTCAACATGCAGATCGACACCGTCGAGCGCGTAAAAACCGTCAAACTGTTTTTTTACATCTATACATTTGATCATTTGCTCTCCCTTCCGTGGCTGTCCAGACAGCCCTTTACAAATGTCAATATATCCTCTGCGGCAACTCCCATCTGCAGCAGTCTCTCAATGACTTCCTTTAATTTCCCGTCGAGCTCGGCTCTCTTTTTCTCATCAAGATCCGACCTGCCGCTCGCAAATGAGCCTTTCCCAGAAACCGAGTAAATGAATCCCTCTGCTTCCAGCTCCCTGTATGCGCGCTGAATCGTATTTGGATTGATCGACATCCGGATAGCCATATCCCTAACGGAAGGAAGCTTCTCATCCTTTGCTATGGCCCCCGCCAGCATCAGGGTCTTCAGCCCGTCCTTGATCTGCTCATAGATCGGTCTGGAATCACGGTAATTGATATTGATCAAAAACGAAGCCTCCCTTCAAAATAATAAGTGTACTAGGTCATCTAGTACACTTATACTATACTTGAATTCATTTGTCAACAAAAAAAGGACAAAAAAGATTCCTGTCACCATAAAAAACTATGATGACAGGAACCTTTTTTTGCTCAGGGCAATTTATCTGTACTTCTCCACTATATCTCGCATTTTATCCCATTTGCGCTCCATGTCCTGTACCAGCTCGATCTGTGTATGAGCCCTGTCAAGATTATGATTCTCGCGATGGACCATAAAATATGTATCTCCCTGCAGATGGTCCATCAGAAACCTCATACCGCATTCGAGAGTCATATTCTTTGCTCCGTAAGGCAGCAGCCTGATCTCCTCTTCGGTCAGAGCACCGCCGCAGCCCTCAAGATAACCCTTTACATAAATCTCGAACAGCTCCAGCGACAGTGAAACCTTGGTCAGGTCCTGCTCATCCTCAGCTGCGGTATTGGCGCCGAAACGGATCGAATCTCCGAAGTCGAATACCGAAAGTCCCGGCATAACCGTATCGAGGTCTATAACACAGATGCC
>JAGCSS010000093.1 GCA_017964055.1 Lachnospiraceae bacterium | reverse complement strand
TTGCAGCATCTCGACCTGAACAATGGAACTGTTCGATTCCACCTTTACCGCAATATCTTTCGCAAAAGTCCATTACAGCACGATATGCTTCTTCAGGTGTATTGATTTCAAATTTGCCGTAGAATGAGGATGTGTATTTAGGCATATTGTTTTATGGCCTTTTTTTGGTGCGAAATTTAAAGGGACTACGCAGTTAAGCGTAGCCCCTTCGTGAGTTACTGTTCAATTACATAAGGTTCATACTCGATATCAGCAAGCATGGGCTCGATAACCTGAGACAAAAGGTCTTCATTAGACAGGTTGAGTTCATTTGCGTTTGTGATAGTTATGCCGAACACAATGTTTTCATATTTGGGCAATATGATTGCATATGTTCTTGAGTAATTGGGTGATGCATATTCATAATTTTCATCAACACCATAATTGTATGCATTCTTTGCGAGGCGTCTATTCAATAACGATACTTCATTATCATTCATAGTGTTGTATGTAGATAAATATGCACCTGAATACATTGTATTTTCGAGTGTAAATGTACCGTAATCAACAAGTGTTTCATGTGCATCCCATTTAGCATTTTTGGTCACTTCATTTGTTAAATGTAATGTAAGCATTTCGCTATTACTATTTGCATTTACACCGTACAACCATACAGCAAGTGTGTCTATGTCTACATACACATTGTTGTTTGCTCTATCGTATGCATAAAGACGCGGTTTTTCTGCGAACGGCTTCAGTACCATAAGATTATAATCATCATATGCGTATACATATGCCCATAACTTTCCACAATCTTTGCATTTGTGTATAATTGATTCTACATCTGATTCTGCTAAACCAAGACCTTTTTTGAAATATTCTGTTTCACCACCACACTCTGGACAATAGAGTACTTCGGGCGTAGGCGTCGGTTCAGCCGTAGGCTCGGGCGTTACAATTTCTGTAGGCTCGGGTTCGGGTGCACCATCATCACTGAGGTCGTCATTGTTTCTCGGTGCCTCCGTGGTTGTGGGCACCGCTGATGCAGGTGTAGTGTTTGTCGCAGGTGCAGACGTTGCACCATCATCATTCTTTTCTGTAATCTGCTGAAGTATATCATCAACCGTTATAGAAGACGTTACTGTCGTGTCTTCTTTAGATTTTACATCTTCAGTCTTCTTTCCGGACTTACTGGATTTTGCATCTTCTGCTTTATTGCCGCACGCACTGACAGCAAGCATCAGTACAATAAATAAAGCAACCGCTAACAATCTTTTGATTCTCATCATTTCTCTTACGGCATCCTTTCATTATTTCGCTTTCTATATTTGAGAACACTTGCAATTCTCATACAAAAAATAGTATACCAGTCCTTGTTCATTTGCGCAATATATGTATTACAACTGAGTTCTACTTTTGTTCTCCTTTGTTATTTAGAATTAAAGCAACGGAGATGTATATTATGGATATTATTAAGCGGATAGAGGATCTCGTGCGAGAGAGAGGCTGGTCTGATTATAGGCTTGCTGCAGAATCTGGACTTTCGGCATCTACTATAGCAAACATGCATCGTAGGAATACAATACCATCTATAGCAACACTTGAAGCCATCTGTGGAGCCTTTGGAATCACTGTGTCTCAGTTCTTTGAAGACGATTTGGATATAGTTCATCTTGACAAAGACCAAAAAGAACTTTTTATGAAATGGAAAGGGCTTACCGATTCTCAGAAGCAACTGATCATGGCGCTCATTCAGGAGTTAAAATAGACAATCAGAATATAAATCTGCAAAAAGAAAAAGGCTCTTGGCCCTCCGCTAAATCCAGCAGTGGGTCGAGCCTTATCTATTTATATGATACCATAAACCCAGAAAAAGTCAATCCCCTTTGGGATACATTAAAAGCTCGCCATTCTTCCTTATCACATACAATCTTTTAATATATGGCCTCGCGTTAAACTCTTTTTCCAGTTGGCTGATACATTGCTTTTCTGGAATCTTTATATACCTGATATCAAAAATAATATATTTTGATTGCATTACCGCTTTTCGGAAATTGGCTTCTATGGTTCTTTTGCCACTTCCCAAAGGACATTTCATCTCCCATTCAACACCATCCATTAAGATATCTGGCGTGTGTAAGTTTGGTATATCGCTAGGCTTAAGAAACGTTATATCTTTCCCCCTATTGGCAAAATACTTTACCGTTTCAAATTCATGCTTTTCAGGCGGCGCATTCAGCGCCGAAATATCAATTTTCCCTAACATTTTTGCCCGTCCCTAACTATATCTTTGGAAAATAAAGTATCATATTCATTCCTGTTATTCAAGTTCAATAAAACAAATCAAATGCCTTAAAGAATGAGTACTTTTTGAATACATTACAAATGACGACATTAGAAAACCTCTATTTTACTGTATTCCTTGGGGATTGCTTTGGTTCAAATCCCCCCTTCGCTACTATATAAGGTGCCTGTCACCATTTTATGGTGACAGGCACCTTTTTTTAATTCTTTAAGCTTCCCTTACATTTGTCATCGCGAAATAGAGCACATCCCCCACTCTGTGCCCGTCCTCGGCCAGGTACATTTTTTTGCCGCCGACATGGATGATCAGGCGGTTATGGTAAATGGTGCTGCAGTGCGGCGTCACATCCGCGAAATGCGCGGTAAAATCGTATCCGAGCAGAGTCGAAAGCAGCTTTAGGCTCACCGGATTCGGTATGTCGGCGGGAACGGACCCGAATACCGCGAAATTGTCATACGCGTACAGCTCCTGTTTTTTTATGTCCAGCTCGTAGAGCTCCTTTGCGGGATTGTCCGCGGCAAACGACGCGAGCTTTACGCGTTCCAGCTTTTTATGCTTCCTGTGCTTTGCGGACAGCGCGGCCGCCATTATGCCGAACACCAGGGTTCCGGCGACTCCCGCGCAGGAAACGACGGTCAGTACCGAATTCGTATCGTAGGCCTTTGCGAGCAGACCCGCGTATCCGGCCTCCGTACCCGAAAGCGCGGTCCCGCCGGCGCCGTGCTCCTTTTCGTAGCCGAGGCGCAGGTATTTGTCCGCCAGCTCATCGCAGATCTCATTTATCAGGCCGTTTATCTCTCCTCCGTCCGCGCGCATGAATACGCATTCCCCGTACGGAACGGCGATCACCGGACAGGGTTCGAACGAAAAACGTCCGCCTACATATGCCTCGTAGTCCTGACTGCTGCGCTTTATGAGTGCTCCGTAGATACTGTCTCCCTTCAGGGCCGCATACATCTCTTTCCTGGTATTGAAATCCAGCGTATGGCCGTCGAGCGCGGTACCTTCGGTCAGCGCCAGATATGCCTGCTCAATGCCCCAGTAGCACGAATCCACGGAATCCGCAGGCACCTCGGGATCGCCCTTTTTTATCACGGCCGTGAGTTCGTTGCGGTAGATCACGCCCGATGCGGCTATCGTATCCTCTTTGCCGGCGATCAGCTCGGCAGGCATGCCCGGTATCATGTCGAGCTCGCCTCTTTGCAGCAGATCTATCGCATCCGCCGCGGTGATCGCCGCTCCGTCGTGTTCCTTTACATATTCCGCATGTACCCCGGCGTCTTCGAGCTTCTTTAAGAACTCCGCCCAGGCGCCCTTTTGCGTACCGCCTTCCCTGTAATACAGCGGATACTCATCTTCCCCGGATATCCAGTATTTAATTGTAACCGTAGTCTCCGCCATATTTTCCTCCGTGCGCTTCCGTTAGATTCATTTTAAAAACCTTACGCTTCAAATGCAAGAATTTATATTTTGTTCGATTGACAAACATCTGTTTGCGTGCTATAGTGTAGTTCCACAAAGCAAACAAATGTACGTTATTGTTCAAAGAGGCGACAGATCATGGGTGCTTTTATTTCCTATACTTCCTTCGACCATACGGCCACATGCATCATTCCGGTCATTGCGTCCTTCGATGCCTCAGGCCATATATGCCCGCTTTATGTGCGCATCAGGCGGGTATCGTACCGCATCACCGAGTATTTTGTCAGTTCAAAGTACAGCGGGGTCACAGAGTTCCGCTGTAAGATCGCGGACGGGGAGTTTGAGCGTCCCCTGCAGCTCACTTATTACAGCGCGGAAGGCATGTGGACCGTTCCGCGCGCCGACATAGGAGGTGCCGACGGATCATGAAACAGCGCTATTATCTCTGCATAGACCTGAAATCCTTCTACGCTTCCGTAGAGTGTGTAGAGAGAGGCCTAGATCCTATGACGACCAAGCTCGTCGTGGCGGATCCGGACCGCTCCGCCAATACCATATGTCTTGCCGTATCCCCCGCTCTTAAGCGGCTCGGGGTCCGCAACCGCTGCCGCATGCGCGATATCCCGAAGGAGCTCCACTACATCGTGGCGAAACCCCGCATGCAGCGCTATATCGACTATTCCGCCCGTATTTACGGCATATATCTGAGCTTTTTCTCCAAGGAGGACATACACGTCTACTCGGTCGACGAGGCGTTCATGGACATCACGGACTATCTTTCCCTGTACTCCGTTACACCGCGTGAGCTCGGCCGCAGGATCATGGGTTCCGTGCTCGAGCAGACCGGCATACGCGCCACCTGCGGCATAGGCACCAACCTCTACCTGACCAAGATCGCCCTCGACATCACCGCGAAGCACAGCCCCGATTTCATAGGTGAGCTCGATGAGGAGTCTTACCGTGCCACGCTCTGGGACCATAAGCCTCTCACCGATTTCTGGCGCATAGGACACGGGACCGCCGCGCGTCTGGCGCAATATGCGATCTACACCATGCGCGACATAGCAGCTGCGGATGAGGATTTCCTCTACCGCCTATTCGGCATCGACGCCGAGCTGCTGATAGACCACGCATGGGGCCGCGAGCCTGTCACCATCGCTGATATCCGCAACTATCACCCCAGGTCGAAGTGCTTATCGAACGGGCAGGTGCTCATGAGCGACTATCCCTTTGACAAAGGCCGCCTCATCGTTAAGGAGATGATGGACGTACTCTGTCTCGAGATGCTCTCGAAGGACGTTGTCACACCGACCGTCTCGCTCTATATAGGCTATTCTGTCTCGGACCTTACACCCCGCAGCCGTGACGGAGAACCGCCGTCCATACCCTCGGTATATCTCTGCGGCGCACAGCATGCCGCGGGGCGCACCTCACTCGAGGCTCCGACCAACTCCGCCTCGCAGTGGCTTCCCGCCATATCCGCACTCTATGACAGGATAGTCGATCCCGGGCGCACCATACGCCGCGTCAACATCACCTGCTGTGATATCGCGCGCGAGGAGTTCAGGCAGCTGGACCTGTTTTCGGATACCGCGGGCTCGGAGAAGCAAAAGCGTATGCAGACTGCCATTCTGGAGATACAGACCCGTTTCGGCAAGGATCTCATGATACGGGGCATGGATCTCGAGGACGGCGCCATGACATTAGAGCGCAACCATCAGATAGGAGGTCACAGGAGCGGATTATGACACAGAGAGGTAAGATGTCTGTCGAGATGCGGGCCAAGCAGTTCATGCCCTTCTCTGCCCTGCCGGGGCTCGATGAGGCCCTGGCCATGGCCGAAAAAGAAGCAGAAGGCTCCGACGCCGTGCGCCGAAGCCTTACAGATCATGATATGATATTCAGTTCCGCGTCATCAGAGAGCTACGAAGAACTTAACGAGGAAGATCACTGAGAGGATATATGTCAGTACGGATACTTCCTTAGCCTTTCCTGTCAGCAGCTTGATGCAGGTATAGGTGATCAGGCCGATACCGATGGCATGTCCGATCGATGCCGAGATGGGCATGGCGATGAGCATGAGCGCTACGGGAGCGATATCGGTCATATCGTCAAAGTTGATATTTCTGAGACCCGAGAGCATCAGGATACCTACATAGATCAGAGCCGCAGATGTAGCTGCGGGAGGTATGATCGCCGCTACGGGAGCGATGAACATACATGCGAGGAACATGATGGCGGTGGTGAGTGCGGTAAGACCTGTACGTCCGCCTGCCTCTACGCCCGACGCGGACTCGATGAATGTTGTTACGGTCGAAGTACCGGTGAGTGAACCTGCTACGGTACCTACGGCGTCAGCCAGGAGAGCTTCCTTCATCTTGGGCATCTTGCCGTCCTTATCGAGCATGCCCGCACGTGATGCGGTACCTACGAGTGTTCCGATGGTATCGAACATATCGATGATGCAGAATGTGATGATCAGGATGATGACCGTGGTCCAGCCGATCTCAACCAGTCCGGCAAAGTTCAGCTTGAAGAGTGTTACGCCTGCCATAGTCGAGAACGAAGGCAGCCATGATGCGGTCTTGAGACCCTCGAAGGGATTCACTCCGAGGAATATAGCCTGTCCTGCCCAGTATACGATACTTGCGCAGAGCATTCCGAGGATAACCGCTGCCTTAACGCCCTTATGAGCCAGTGCGATGATTATGAACAGTCCGATGAACATCGTAGCCGCTACGAGTACGATCTCGCGCCAGCCGTCATCGCCGATAGCTTCCTTCATGCTCTTAGCTGTCAGAGCGCCGAAGAAGTCTCTCATTACATAGAAAGGAGATGTGAAGCCGTTGCTTGCGGAATATACGCCTGCATTCGAGCCGAGTCCGATGTTGAGGAGCATGATGCCGATAGCGGGTGAGATACCGTGACGCACGCCTGCGGGGATAGCCTCTACGATCTTCTCACGTACGTTCAGCAGTGAGAGAACGATGAAGATGATACCTTCGATGAGGATGATGCACATGCATGTCTGATATGACTTAACATAGGTCATGCCGGTCATACCCACGATGCTTGCGCACAGTGTGGCATAGAAACTGTTGAGTCCCATACCGGGAGCCATTGCGAAGGGCTTGTTCGCGGCAAATGCCATTACGAACATACCGATCGCCGAAGCGATACATGTTGCGAGGAATACGGCGTTCCACAGCCCCTCGGCTGCACCCTCAGCGCCGAATCCGGTCAGCAGGTTGGGGTTCAGGGCGATGATGTAAGCCATCGTCATGAACGTTGTGAGGCCGGCCACTATTTCAGTTCTTGCATTAGTGCCGTTCTCTTTCAGTTTGAAGCACTTCTCCAGCATAGTTTGTCCTCCGATACATATATAGTGAGTAAAAAACACCCCACTGATAATAATACCAATGGGGGATATGTTAGTCAACGATTTTGCATAAAAAATTTTAGTTTTCTATAATTTTTTTGGTGATATTGCACATCTCTTTGCCCGACACCGCCGTCAGCGATATCCGTCACCATATCCTGTATCTGCCGCTGAGCGCGAGATACGCAAAGAAGTACAGGCAGTTGTCGTAATAGCGCCTGTTTCCGCCTCTGAGCGGCGTCTCCCACAGGTCCGCGAGCCACCTGCAGGCCAGCTCATATATGTCTTTCGGCATCACGCTCTCTAAGAGTCCGTACTTTCCGCCGCACATTTCCAGATACGGTCCCACTACCGCGAGCAGGCCCTCTGCCGTAGTCACCTTCATTCCCACGGGATGGAGCGCCGACCCGGGCACTTCCGTGCCGTCGATCTCAAATATGCCCACCATCTTGTCGCCCTTGGCATCGAGGAATCTCAGCAGGTTCAGGTCTGCCGCGCACTGACCTTTATCGGTCGCGAACCATTCGTAGTCCAGACCTATGTTGGCCGCGGTCCTGTACGCGTCACTGTAGAAACAGTCATGTCTGTCGGTGGTCCAGGGGAGCCTGCGGGTAAACGGTCTGCCGTCAAACTCGGCATATTCCGCAGACATGCCGGTATCGGGATGACATGCCGTTGTGAGATATCTGCGGCTCACGTCGGCCGCCTCGCGGAAGAACTCCTTATCCTCCGCGTTCCCCCATTCCGCGAACAGCTCATAGAAATGAGGCAGGTGATATGACGGGTCGGTAAAGTCCGATCCCGCCACGAACAGTATCTGTTTGTTGTCCGGGTTGAACATCGGCACGCCGGGACGTCCGGGCTCGCCCTTATGCACCATCTCGGAGAGTATCTTCTTCGCATGTGCGGAATACTCATATATGCCCTCACCGTCTCCCCATCTGTGCGATGCGAACAGCAGCGCGAGCGCAAAGTACTCCTCACCGTCTGGCGCAGCGCCCTCGGCATTGCGTTTTCCGTCCACTGCACATGACCATGCAAAGTATCCGTACTCCGGACCGGGCTCATGATGCCACATATACGTGTACGCCCATTTCCAGATACGGTCGAACTCTTCCTTATGGCCGGTCTGTACGCACATCATCATGCCGTACGACATACCCTCGGTCCTTGCGTCATGGTTTCCGGTATCCTCGAGATACCCCATATCGTCACCGACCGGGTGATAGATGCGCTCGTCCTCGCTCCCATAGAAAAAGGTATCCCATATCTGTCCGAGCCTTACGTCCACATCTTCTTCGGTCTTGCCTATCATCCTGAACAGATTCGTATACTCACCTGTTTTATATGCTCCGCTCATTTTTACTCCCTTCCCCAATGAGTTTTGGTCGTCCTGCCTTCGGGTTTCCGATATGTATCGTGATACCCCTGCCTCGTATCATATATGACGCACATCGGTTTTTCTCCGTATTTGTTGCTTCGCAATTGTCAAAACTCGCCATAATGCGGTATAATTCTACGTAACGGGCCGATAATATGCGGCCTGCGGGACTTGTGACTAAAAACGGAGCCTGAGAGGATATATGAGATCACTTTACATTGCCGATGACGAAAAAGCCATCAGAGACGGTATAAAGCTTATAGTCGACTGGAAGAGCCTGGGGTACGAGATCTGCGGAGAGACCGGCAGCGGAACCGAGGCTGTCGCGGATATTCTCCGGCTCAACCCCGCGATCGTCCTCATGGACATCCGTATGCCCGGACTCAGCGGACTCGATGCCATAAAGAGGCTCACAGAGGAGGGTTTCGAGGGGCATTTTATCATCCTGTCCGGATACTCCGACTTTAAATATGCCCAGGAGGCCATGAAATATAACGTCCGCCACTATCTGACCAAGCCCATCGATGAGGATGAACTCACTTCTGCGGTCCGCGAGATAAACGGCATGCTCGATAATGAGGCCGACGCGAGGTCCCGCGAGCTCTTTTTTCGCACCAAGTCCAAAAAAGAGATAATCAGCGACATCCTTTCGCACAACCTCGACCTGAAGCTCCTCAGCGCGGCGGATCCCGGACTCCTTGCGGACAAATACCAGATCGTTGCCTATGAGAACTTCAACATATCCGATCAGGAGCTGCCCTACCGCTTCTCCGAGCTGTTCAACGCGGCCGGGAGCAGGTCTTCGGCTTCGATCCATCTTGTATACCGCGGGCACGATATCCTTCTGCTCCTTGGAGATTCGGGCATAGACCGCTTTAAGCGCTTCCTCGGCCACTATGAGTCCGAGCCCGAGCAGGGCAGCCCTCTCGACAGCATATTCGTGGCGTACGGCTGCGTGGTCAGCTCACTCTCCGATATCCCCGAGTCCTACGCACAGGCGGAGGAACTGCTCTCCCGCCGTTTCTTCTGCGTTCAGGGACAGCATGTGCTCGGTTTCGACGATCTGCCCTCGGTCCAGAACAACCTCGAAAAACTCGAGAATTCCCGTATAGACGGGTACACCGCGCAGATCTCCGACTATCTCCAGACCTTTAACCGCAGAAAGGTCGCAGAGGTTCTCTATTCGATCGAGGAGTACCTTTATCATGTGAATGCCGACATCACCGCGGTCAAGCTTTTCCTGGCGGACCTGTATCTGCGGATCAAGGATACGATGACGCACCGCTACAGCACGATAACCCTGCCCTTCGCGTCCAACGCGGAGATCATATCCTTTATCAGCGCGCAGAACTACCTCTACGAGATCATCATATATTTCTCGAACCGCTTCGAGGAGCTGATGAACTCGATGGGCAACTCGTCCCGTGACAGCGTTATCGACGATATCCTCTACTACATCGACCACAACTACAATACAAACCTTAAGCTCGAGATGATCGCGTCACTCTTCGGCTACAACAGCTCATACCTCGGAAAGATATTCACAAAGACGGTCGGCGAGAGCTTCAACACCTATGTCGACCGCGTCCGCATCCGCCACGCCATCGAGATGCTGACCGACGATACGCTTAAGGTCTATGAGATCGCCGATAAGGTCGGCTACAGTAATGTCGACTATTTCCATAAGAAGTTCAAAAAATACATCGGTGAGAGCCCCGCGGAGTACCGCTCAAAGCACGCTGACGGGCGACCGGAATGACAATGTTTTATTACAGGGAGGCAGTATGGGATTCTCAGACAAGCTCAACGGTTATTGGGAAGAAGGCTATCACTTTTATATCGAGATCCGTGACGGGGAAATGACCGTCCGGGATTACAGGCGCAAGATCACACTGAATACCGTGATCTCCTGTGATGCCGAAAGCATAGATAAGGGTCTTAAAACACCGATCAAACTGGAGGATAATGTTCTGTCGTACGGCGGATCGAACAATCCGATGTCATGGTTTGAGGATTTTTATTTTGAAGACGGCATGATCGGGCTGGTCGAAGGTTATTCGTTCATGGACCGAAAGGACCCCTATATACTGAAAAAAGTGGATCACGGACCGTTTGACCACATCATCATCCGTGACGACGAGTTCCGCGACACGCTTCAGGGCGTCTGGCTGAAGTGGTCCGCATCGGGAGATTACAGCAAGGGCAAGAGAGAGGAGCTTGTCATTGACGGCGATCGGTTCAGCTGGGGGATGCACAGCGGGAGATTCCATGTGATCAGCTACAAGAGCAGTTATCACAATGACAGCGTCTATATGGTCCCGTGGGATCTGACCGAGAGCGAGTTCTCCGGCTGCTGCAGGTTTGAGGTCCTGCCGGATATGCTGACCACCAATGAGATAGTGTATGACATGAGCACTCCGCTGTCCGTATTCGCCAGAGAGGAGAACATCGGCAAAATAGAAGTACCGGCCGCCGCAAAGACTAAATGCCGGAACACCATGGAGCCTATGATGCTTGATTAGACGCTGTTTCCGCAAAAAAAGGACAGGAGGGAATGATCCCTCCTGCCCGATATAATACCCAATCTTTGGCCTCTCGGCCTCCGGCCCAATGCCTGTTTTTATACTAGCGGATTACCGCCAGTGTAAAGTCTATCGTTATATTCTTTATTCCCACCAGCTTGGTCTTATCTATGATCACCGGTGACGCAGTGCTCGGCGAGCCCATGAGTATGCGTGCGTCCGCGGGCGGAGTCTTAACCCACTCATTCACCAGATTCACGCGTGTGCATTTTCCGTCATCCGAGCTCGTATAAGGCGTAGCGATGAGCTCGAGCGGATTGCCGTCGATCGTGATCGAATTGATCAGCAGATGGCATCCGGGATACAGCAGCTCCGCATCCGCCACAGCCAGTGCGGCAAATGTCAGTCCGTCGTTTCCTCCCGCAAAATCGAGGCTTACGGTGTACTGTCCGGGTCCCTCTACGATCGCGTTGGTCGCTTTAATGCCCACAGTATTGTCAGCGGGATTGAACACATCACCCACGCTGTAGGTTCCCGCACCGCCGTTCCACATGATCCATGCCACGGGAGTTCCGGGCTCGTAGGTCTCCACGCCGTCCCACATCTCGGGTGCCGCAGCGCTCGCATTTGTCATATGCTCCTTAACCGCGCTCAGATAACCTGCACCTGCCGCCTTTTCCTGTTCGTAGCTCCTCGAGGCAAATACCGCAGCCACGGCATCATCCCTCATCGTACATGTAACTTTGTCATAGGAACTGTTCGTATCCCAGAGCAGCGGTACCCAGTTATTCAGGTCGCAGTGATCGAGGAAGTACTCGGTAAACTCAACCGTGTTCGCCTGTGTCTCATGCTTTCCGTTCTCATATACTGGCAGCGCGCCGTACTCACCGAT
>JAGCSS010000092.1 GCA_017964055.1 Lachnospiraceae bacterium | reverse complement strand
CAACATTGCTGAGGCTTCTGCTGATATCCTTTGCCTTGGAATTGGCATTTGCGCTTACCTTGCCGGTCAGTTCGGTGATGTCGCTGATCTGTGAGGAAACCTGAGTCGTAGATGCCGAGGTCTCTTCGGAGGTCGCGCTCATCTCTTCCATCGTCGAGGAAATGTTCGAAGCGTTGTCCGAGCTGATATTCGCAGCGGTCTTTAATTCCTGTACATTGTCGATGAGCTGTCCGGATGCATTATTGATATTGGAGATAATGCCTGCCATGGCGGTCTTTAACTCGTTGACCGCGCCAACCAAATCGCCTACCTCATCATTTGTTTTGCATTCGATATCACGGGTCAGGTCTGCGTTGCCGTCATTTACGCTGACAGCCATAGCCTTAACCTTTTTGCTGGCGTCGGTAATGGGAGCTGCGATCCACATACCAACACCGACAGATACGATAATGGCAACAACGAGACAGATGATCAGGATCGTTGTCATTGTATTCTTTGTGTTGTCGATAACAGCGTCATAATTGCGTGTAGGTGAAACATAGTATACCTGCCACTCGGAAGTGGGGATAACACTGTGAGTTACATAGATATTCTCGCCGTTGTAATCGGGGATACCGCCGTCGGGATCTTCTTCCACAGCCGCAATATAATCAACACCGAGTTCGGATACGTTCATGATCTTGTCAGGTGTCGGCTGGTAATCCTTGTTGGGATGATAAACCATGTTGCCGTTCTGGTCCGTGATGAAAAGGTACTCGCCCTTTCCGTTGTTTGTGTCAACAAGATTATCGATCCTTGAAAGCATGGTATCGATATAGATATCAAGACCTACAACGCCTTCCCAGTTGTTCATGCTGATATATTTGGAAAGAGTGATGATAAGATTGCCGCTCGAAGCATCGATATAAGGCTCATTGAAAACAGGAGCACCGTTAGCCTCTTTGGCTTTCTGGTACCAGCCTCTGGTACGTCCGTCGAAGTCGCCCGAATCCCACTGGGAACCGTTCAGGAAAATACCTTCGGCAAGCTGGACATAAACCATCGAAACCTTACTGTTCTGCGCAGTAATGCCTTCGAGCGAGGCAACTATCGACTGCATCGACTGTTCACGGTGCTCGGGTGTTGAATCCATGCAGAGAACTGCTGATTCGATAGCCTGCAGGGTTCCGGCCTCTTCGATCATCCATGAATCGATCGTGGATGAGAAATAATCGGTCTTTATCTCGTAATTCTCGTTAAGTACATCCTCGAAGCTGACTTCGGTACGTTTTAATGTAACGAAGCATTCAAGAGCAAGTACAGCAGCGCAGAGAACTGCGATGATGATAACAAGTTTGACTTTCAGACTGCGTAACATTGGCGATCCTCCTCTGATTATCTGATGAAAGATTTAACAAAAAAGAAAATCCGATCCAATCTTTTTTGTTAAATGATATTATACATGAATTCGTATCAAAAAATCAATAGTTTTGTGAAGAAGGAGTAAAAAAATTGCGAACACGAAACTTTTGGTAACGTATTCGCAAAAAATATTCATATATCTAGAGTAAGCTGCATTTCATCTTCGGCTTCCGATTTGAACTCTTCGATCTTTTCCTGATTGATCTCAGGGAGCTCGTCGAGAGAAGCAAGTCCGAAATTACACAGGAACTCTTCGGTTGTACCGAACATGCACGGACGGCCGGGTGCGTTCTTTCTGCCTACTTCGCATATCAGATTGTATTCGAGCAGCTTGTTGACCGAATGATCGGAATTGACTCCCCTGATGGCCTCTATCTCTGCCTTGGTGATGGGCTGCTTGTAGGCCACTATGGAAAGCGTCTCGAGCAGGACATCCGTAAGAGTGAACTTTTTCGGTACGTTTGTGATCTTGATTATGGTCTCGTACATCGAAGCCTTAGTGCACATCTGGAATGCTCCGTTCAGTTCTATGATCTGTACTCCGAAGCTCTCGTCCTCATAACGCTCCATGAGGTTCCTGATGACCTTGCGGACGGTGTCCTCGTCGTGACCGACGGCCTCCGCTATCCTGCTTATCTCAACCGCCTCGCCCATCGTAAAAAGAATAGCTTCGACATGCGCGAGAAGCAGCTTTAATTCTTCGTCAAGTTTGCTGATGTCTTCCATTGTCTGTTCCTCTGTAAAAATAGTATTGCGTGATATGCGGTCATTCCTGCATGAAATCCTCGACGGGAGTGATATCCGTTGCCAGATAATCGATCGTGATATCGTCGAAGAGCTCTTCCTGCTCTATGCGGACGCGGCCCATCTTGATCAGCTCCAGGATCGCCAGGAAACTGATGATCATATCCATCTTGGTATGCTGACGTTCCATGTATTTGCGGAATGAGAAATGCCTGTGCTCGACACCGTAGGTCTGCAGATCGAGAATGATCTGATAGATGTTCGAGTCTTCTTTTTCGATCTTTCCGAACTTGCTGCGGATCGGGTCGATACGGTCCTCTTTTTTCTTGACCAGATCGTTGAATATGGTCTGCAGCTTTGAAAGGGTGACGTCAGTCAGTATCTCGCTGACATCGATCTCGGGCTTGTAGGCCTTGACCTCATCGGGGACCGTGGACTCCTTGAACATGACCTTTGACGCGTCTAGCTGCTTGTCCTTGAGCTCAAAGGAAATGTATTTGTACATCTTGTATTCGAGCAGTTTTTCGACCAGCTCGGCTCTGGGATCGACGGGCTCTTCTCCGTCCTCCGGAGGAGGCGCGGGAAGTAACATCTGAGATTTGATACGAAGCAGTGTGGCCGCCATAACGAGGAAATCGCTCATCACGTCCAT
>JAGCSS010000091.1 GCA_017964055.1 Lachnospiraceae bacterium | reverse complement strand
CTCTCTTACGGTGAGCCCCATCGTGCGCTCGGAGGAGTTGTTGTCGAAGAGAACGCCCCTCGCGGAGGAGACGCCGCAGAAGCTGCACAGCTCGAGCGTTACGCCGTGGCAGAGCGTGCCATGGATGAAGCTGCCCGAGGTGTTGTGGAATACCGCGACGGCTTTACCGTCCTTGACTGAGACGAAGCCGCCTGCCTTTGTATCCTTGAGGGCGAGCGCGTGATATTCGCCCGAGGCGATCTCGGGATTTGCCTTGCGGATGAGGATCAGCTTTTTGTAGTGATTCAGCAGACTGTCGGACTTGCCGAGCTGCTCGGCCACGGTGCCGTTGGTCTGCTTGTCCTTTTCAAAGGTCGTGCCGGTGGGGTCCTTTACCGTATCGCCGTCGCCCCAGAGCATCGCGAGGCGCCTGTTCGCGTCGGTATTCGATGAACCGCGCGAGCCCTTCATCGCGATCTCTTCGCCGTAGTAGATGAAGGAGGAACCGGGATTGAGCAGCAGGAGCGAAGCCGCCATTTTCGCGTATCCGGACGCATAGGTGAGGTACCCTGCCGAGCGGTCCATGTCGTGGTTCGCCACGAACGAAACGAGGGAAGCTGTCGGACGCTTTTCGTGTATCGTGTCCAGATAGTACTCGATGTAGGAGGTATAGGCGTTGACATCGCCCTTTTTCGCGGCGGAGGCGATCATGCCCTCGGCCTGTGCCATCGAGAAATTGAAGCAGTCGAGCGCGGGCTCGTAATTCATGACGGTCATGTCACTGTCCCAGACCTCGGCCACCGTAAATATGTCGGGGTTTATCGCGCGCAGGTCGTTCATGTATTTGACCCAGAACTCGCCGCTGCGGGCATTGTCGCCGAAATAGATGTACTTTGCGGCATCAAAGCGGAAGCCGTCGATGCCGATCTCTTCGAGGTAGTAGCGCGCGACATCGAGGATCGTGTTATAAACAAAATCGTTGTCGAAATTCAGCTCGGGCATGTCGGTGCTGAAATTGCACTCGTAAAAATGCTCGGAACCCTGGATGCGGGTGAAGGATCTGCCGCCCTCGGAGCCCTTGTCGTTCCATGTGTAGAAATCATAGTAGGGGCTGGCGGTGTCGCCTGTCGTGTGCGCGTTCCTGAAATCGACGAACCAGTCGTTGTATCTGCCGGTGTGGTTGATGACGAGATCGAGGATCAGCTTGACGCCGCGGGCCTCGCACAGGTCGGCGAGCTCCTTTAAGTCCTCCATCGTGCCGAAATCGGAGTCGATCTTGTAATAGTCGGTCGTATCGTATTTGTGATAAGAGGGGGACATGAAAATGGGAGAGAGCCAGATGCCCTCGACGCCTAAACTCTTGCCGGAGGCCGGATCGCCGTCGTTCAGGTAATCCATGCGGTTGATGATGCCGCGCAGATCGCCGATGCCGTTGCCGTCAGAATCCGAGAACGACCCCACGAATATGTGATAGAAAACGCGGGAATTGTCGGATGAGCCGAGAGGGTTGTAATTGCTCAAATCGACATCGTTGATCAGGACCTCGCCCGAAGCGTCGACCGGATAGGTGTCGGTATCGGGGGTCAAAAGCCCGTGAGATGAGCTGTCGCCGGCATCCGTGCCCGCATCGTTTCCCGCGTCGGGTGTGGGCGCTGCGGTCGGCTCCGCGGTGGGAGTGACGTCCGGATCTGAGGTCTTTTGCTTACAGCCGGTCAGGGACATGAGCATGGACATGATCAGGAGAATGCAAAAAATACGTCTAATTGATGAAAAATTCTTCATAATTCCGCCCTCTTGTTGTATAATCAAAATGACAAAATGGGTAATTGTTTTGTTGGAAACGTTTCCACGGAAAGTATAGCACCAAAAGCCCGTTTTTTCAATATTTTCACGCATTCATTTACGCGGGGGTTTGCAAATGTCCAGGATATTTACCAGAGATCTTGTGCCGGGAATGATCACCGACGAGGATGTTTACTCGGTCAACGACCAGCTGATCATTGCCAGGGGACAAAAACTGACGGACAACTACATAAACAGGCTCGTTTTCTACTCGATAAACAGCGTCAGGATAAGGGACGACTCCGAGGAGGTCGAGCTGCCGGAAAAGCCTCATGAGGATACCTATTCCGAAAAGATTCTGGCCAGCGAAGAGTACAAGGTGTTCAAGGCCAGCTTTGAGGTCGCGGTCAAGCACATCAAGGGCTTTATAAACGATGTCATCGAGAAGAGGATCAAGATCGACGAGGAGTATCTGCTGAACGAGATCCAGTCCCTGATCGTGCACAACGACAACAGCATCCATCTGTTCGACATGCTCCACAACATGCATGTTTACGACGATCCCACCTATGCGCACAGCGTGAATGTCGCGCTGATCTGCAATATCTTCGCAAAGTGGCTCGGGTTCGAAAAGGAGGAGCTGGACATCGTCACTATGGCCGGTCTGCTCCACGATATCGGCAAGACCAAGCTCCCCGAGGGCATCATCACAAAGCCGGGCAAGCTGACCGACGACGAGTATAATCTGGTCAAGACGCACCCGACCGAGGGTTACAAGATACTTAAGGAAACCACACTTAATCCGCATATAATCAATTCGGCGCTGATGCACCACGAGCGCATGGACGGTTCGGGTTATCCGCTGGGACTCGAGGGCGACCAGATCGACCCCTGCGCCCGTATAGTGGCGATCGCGGACGTATACGATGCGATGACTTCGCGGCGTGTGTACCGCGGCCCGCTCTGCCCGTTCAAAGTCATCACGATATTTGAGAGCGAGGGCTACCACAAATACGACTCGCAGTACATTTATGTATTCCTCGAATACATCATCAATACATACATCAATAACCGCGTCCGCTTAAGCGACGGCCGGGAAGGCACGATCGTCCTGATCAATAAGTTCGATCTGGCTCATCCCGTGGTGATCACCGATGACGGCTGGATAGACCTGTCGAGGGACCACAGCCTGTCGGTAGAGGAGATCATATGATCCCAAGCGAGAACACTCATCCTGCGGAACGCAGTACGCAGTAATATAGGTCCGGTCATAAGCCAAAGGTTTGTGACCGGACCTTTTTGCTGCGTAGGAGCGCGAAGCGCGGGATGAGTGCCGAGCGCCCCTTCATCGAGCGAACTTTGTTCGCGAGATGGGCGGCGACGAGTAAAACTTCCGGAGACACGCTCTCGCTTCGATTTCGGACGCAGCGCCACTAGGCACGCAGAATACGCGTGCTGAGTGTCGGCGTCCTTTACGAGTCCCGGAAGTTTTCTCTGCAACGCCCGAACTTGTAATCGGATTATAAAAGACATGGGCAGTCAGTTGGAAGACATGGGCAGTCAGTTCGCAGACAGAAGAACCGTCCCCATGTCTTATCATTAACCTTATGATTTCCTCCTTGACAGTACACAT
>JAGCSS010000090.1 GCA_017964055.1 Lachnospiraceae bacterium | reverse complement strand
GGATGCCGAAAGTTTCGGACGGTTTGCCGATTTTGAGAATTACTATCCCAACCGGAAGAAGGCAGACGAGTATGTTCGGGAAGCATTTATCCGTCTGGGAGGGAAGCCCGAACTCATGCATCCGTATTCGTTTACGCTGACAGAATGCGAATATCTGCGGAACTGGTTCAGTGACGGAGAAAAGCTTGTCCTCAATCTTTCCGATATTCCGGACGATCAGGTCAGCTTTACGATCGGCGACAGCTGCGCGCAGATCACGAACGGTACGGAACCGGAGGTACTTACAAAAGAAATGCTGATGAAGAGGATCGCCGGCTGTGGGAATTCGGCAGAGGAGTTCCTAAAGACATCACTCGGTAAGTTTGCGTATGTCGAGGTTCAGTTGTGGTACAGACCGCCGCAGGGTTAAGTGAAAGGGTTTCAATAAAGGAGGGGATCATGATAGAAACAGAAAGACTCCTGCTGCGGGAGTATACGATGGATGATTTTGACGCACTGTATGAAATCATGTCGGATGCCGAGACGATGCAGCATTACCCGGCACCGTTTGATGAGGCATGGACAAGGCGCTGGATCGAATGGAATTTGGAGAACTATGCCCGGTACGGATTCGGATTGTGGGCGGTCGTATTAAAGGAGACCGGTGAATTCATCGGGGATTGCGGCATTACGATACAGAATATTGACGGAGAAAAACTGCCGGAGATAGGTTACCATATTCATAAAAAGCACTGGAAACAAGGCTATGCAAAAGAAGCCGCTCTGGCCGTCAGGGATTGGGCTTTTGAGAATACGGATTATCCGTCGTTGTATTCGTACTGTAAATATACGAATGTGGCATCCTACAAAACAGCGGAAGCAATAGGCATGCATTTTGAAAAAGAGTATCCCGACGAGGCAAACAAGATCACGCATGTTTCCGTGATCCATAGGGCAGAGGCAGGAAAATAGGAGCAGGGATCTGTTTACATTTTGGGAGAATTAGGGGGAGAGAATGAGAAAGGAATTATTGGGGGTATTCAGCGGTTTTCCGGACCATCATTTTTCGGAAGAGATAACAAAACGCCTTCGGGATGAACTGACTGTGCGAAAAAGCATTGTTTTTATCACAGCCCGCCCGCTTGACTATGAGCAAAACGACCGAGACTCAAACGGCATGCATGAGATGTTTGCCGAGCAGGGGCTTGCGTTTGAGAAGCACTGCGTGATAGATAAGCGGACCGACCCTGCGGAAGCAAAGAGGCTTGTAGAGAATGCCGACTGCATATTCCTTATGGGAGGCGGAGCCTGCCAAGAACAGCTGGAGCTGATCAGAGAGAAGGGCTGCTATGAAACATTGCTTGATTGTCATGCGGCGATCTTCGGCGTGAGCGCGGGTTCCATGAACATGGCAAGGGAAACGGTGGACTTCATTGATTCGTTGGAGCCCTTTCCCGGGCTTGGGTTTACGAACATCACCGTGACCTGCCATCATGATCCGAACGATACCTGGCGATGCGGGCAGACACTTAAGATGTCCGAAACCCGCACGGTTTACGCGATGGAGGATATGAGCGCCTTTTTCATTAAAGGCGGCAAGACAGACACCGTCGGAAATATCTATCGTGTAAAGGACCGGGAATTCAGACTTCTTTCGGACGAGGACATAAAGGAACTGGAACAGGATGAGTTCCGCAGAGTTGTTGATATGATCCCCGAGCAGTTCGACAGATTCCGTCCCAGATACAGCAAAGAATTGTTTGATCTTCTGATCGACCGGGCAGGGATCGGACCGGGAAAGAGAGTGCTGGAGATCGGACCGGGAACGGGACAGGCTACGGAGCCGGTACTTGCAAGCGGTTGTGAATATCATGCGATCGAACTCGGTGAGCACCTGTACCGGAAAATGAAAGAAAAGTACGGAAGGCTTCCGAACTTCAATATAGTGAACGATGACTTCATCACGCACGATTTCTGTGATATGAAGTTTGATATGATCTATTCGGCGGCCACGATACAGTGGATCCCCGAAGAGATCGCGTTTTCCAAGACTTTTGAACTCCTGAAACCGGGCGGAACGCTTGCCATGATGATGACCTCATCCGAATACAGATCGGATAATGAGCCGCTGTATGAGAGGATCCAGAAACTGTACGATAAGTATTACAAACCGGATATTCCGTATACGCACGGAAAGTTCCGTTATACCGCCGCGCCGGAATACGGTTATTCCGATGTGAAAAAGTATGAATTCAAAGGCCGGCGGGTGTTTACCGCGGACGAATACGTTGAGTTTTCGGGAACACACTGCGACCATATCGTTCTGCCCGAACCTGTACGGACGGAGTTCTTTGAAGGTCTTAAGAATGCTGTTTTAGAGGCCGGGAACAGGATCGTATTCAACGATACATATGTACTGTATATAACCAGAAAGTATTGATAGGGGAAAATATGGAAAAGTATATCGAAGGAAATAAAGCGGCGTGGGAGGAAGCCTTTGCCAACGAGCGACAATAAGATTTTACCAACAGATATGAGTTTGCTCCATATGATTTCTGCACTTTGTGGGATACTATGATCATGGGTCGGAAGATCGCTTTGCAATTAAAGAGACGGAGGGCATGACATGTGGAAGGTTTTCCTGGTAGACGATGAAGAGATAATACTGAAGCAGATAGAGCAGACTGTACCGTGGATGGACAACGGTTTTGAAGTCATAGGTATGGACACGAATCCCGATAAGGCGGTCGACAGGATACTGGAGCTGAAGCCGGACGTGGTTTTCTCGGATCTGAGGATGCCGCAGATGGACGGACATTCGTTTATGAGAACGATCAGGGAAGCGGGATTTGACGTTGAATTCGTCATGCTGAGCGCGTACGGTAATTTTGAGGACGCCAGGACTTTTTTCCAGCAGGAAGGCTTTGACTATCTGCTAAAGCCCCTGCAGATACAGGAGGTTCAGCTGGTTCTCGAGAAACTGGCAGGGAAACTGGCGAAAAAGAAACCGTTTGCGGCTGCATCCGGAACAAGTGATGTAATCGACTGCTCTTTGGTCAATCCTGCGTTCTCGGAGCTGATCGAATATGTAAAAGCAAACTTCGCGGAGAAATTCACTCTTAATCAGCTGTCAAAAAAGTTTGGCCTCAGTGCGGGCTATATCTGCAATCTGTTCGCCAAATGCCATAATACGACGCTGACCTGCTTTGTGACCAAAGTAAGGATGGAGCATGCCGCGGAGCTGATGAAGGATAAGAACTGCTCATTGAAAAATGTGGCGGTTGAGTGCGGATATAAGGACTATTTTTATTTCAACAAAGTATTCAAGGGTTATTACGGAGTGGCTCCGAGCCAGTATGCCGGAGAGCGCTGATACCGTAGTGGGACGGCAGAGTGAAAGAAAATAAACGCTACAGGATCGGTATTACAGTTTTTGCGTTGATGATCCCGGTGATCGTGTCGGGATTTCTTTTTGTGCTGCTCAAACCCGAAAAAAAGCCGGTCAAAATAACCGTTGCGGTACCGCATAACGAATATGTTCAGAACTATGATACCAATTATTACACGAACTGGCTGCGTGAAAAGACCGGCTATGATATAGAGTTCGTTACGATCTCGGAAGGCTATGAAGAGGAATACCTTTCGACTATGCTGCATGCCGCTGAAGGACGCGCGGACGCGGTCCTGCTGCCGGGTGACAAGCATTACATCGACAGGGATACAATGGTTTCGTTCGCGAATGACGGCCTGATCGAGGATCTGACGGATCGCGCGGCAGAGGGTACGCAGCTGAGGCGGGTATTGAACGAAGCTGAAGGTGTGGGAGCATTGAATGAGGACTTCGACGGCCGCCTTCTTTTTGTGCCCAGGATCGATACCGGCAAAAAGCAAAGCAATATGCAGGTACTGTGGATCAATATCGGGTGGCTCAAAAAGCTGTCGCTTCAGGTCCCGGAGACAACGGATGATCTGGAAAGAGTGCTTACCGCATTCAGGGATATGGATCCGAACGGAAACGGCATGCATGATGAGATACCGCTGATATCAAACGATACGGATGTTCCGTACCGAAGCCGATTCTTTTTACTCAACGCATTTTCATATGTCGATCCGACAAAGGACCGTATTATCGGGAACAGTGATAAGGACTATGAAGACGGGCTGGAGTACTGCAGGATTCTGAATGAGGAAGGGCTGCTCTCCGGTGTCTGCGATGAGTACAGCCTGAGACAGGTCAGGGAGCTGGTAAATGCTCCGGACGACCTGGTCGGCGCGTTTACATCGAAAAGTATCGCAGATATAGTTTATCCGAACTGTGAGGATGTGCTGATAAGATTCATTCAGGTACCGCCGCTCAAAGGTCCCGGAGGCGCGCGGAACGCGATCGCTCTGGACAATGAGGTCTTTATCGGCGGTTTCATACCGGCGAACGCAAAGCACAAAGACGAGGCGTTTAAACTGATGGAGGCCATGCTTTCTCTCGAGGGTTCACTGATCTCATGCTTCGGTGAGGAGAATACGGACTGGAGAAAAGCGGTAAACGGTGAACTCTCGGGTTACGGGACCAAAGCCCGGATAACGACACTGGAATACCTGACGGGCAAGATCCAGAACAAGAATTATATGGGAACAGGTCCGATGTACCTGCCCGGGGAGTATTCCGACGCGGTAGCCTGGAACGGCGGCAATAATATCGTTGAGTACCTTGATGCCAGAGCGGTAAGGACCTACGAGCAGTTTTACAGGGACGATAGCCGGGCTTCGAACAATAACGGAGAATAAAGGAAAACAGCTGTGAATAAAAAAGAACGGAAACCTTTGATCAGAGAACTGACACTGACCGTGCTCAGTCTTAGCGCCGCAATGATCTTCATGTGGTTTCTTTTCTATGCGGTTATAAACCGCATCATCATGAGGCAGGTTACGCGCAGCATGGAACATGTGTCGCGGCAGATCATCTCCGAGATGGAGAAGTCGTTCCTTAATCTGGAAGAGGTTTCTTTTGCGATAAAACACGATGAGGGCGTTAAGGAGATCCTCAGGCAGACGGATCATTCCGCGGTCGTGGAATATGCCGGAAAAGTCGAGGCGAAGATCGAGCAGCTGGCACAGGACGATATGTTTGTCGACAACCTGATAGTTTACAGTGTCGCAGGGGATTTTTACAGATTCGCAGGGAATCTGGACAATACGAGCGTCAAATATGTGATCCAGTCGGTGGAGCATGGCGGACTGAAAAGCCAGATCCGGATCAAGGTTGAGGAAAAAAACTATATCGGTTATGTTTCGGACATTTACGATGTGAATAAAAAGATAGGCGGAGTAGTTATCCTGACGGAGGAAGCGGAAGTCTACCGATTGTTCGAGCTGGCGGGCAAGGATGAAAACTTAAGGATCGCGCTGGCTGCGGACGGACGGGTCATTTTGTCGAACTATCCCGATTATATCGACAAAGACGCGTCGGTCATCGAGTCGGAATCGAAATACCGTCTGTACAGGAAGGTCGGGGTTACGCCCTTCGGCCTGCTGGTCTCATATGAGGATTCCAACCGGTCTATCAGTATCATATTCTTTGTCGCGATGCTGATCATGGCGCTGATACTTTTTGCCATTCTGGAGGTATTTCTTTACTCATGGCGAAAGAAGTTCTTTTCGCCGATCCAGTCCGTCATCACCGAGGTTGAGGGCTTTGAGGGCGGAAAAGGAGAGCAGCTGCCTCTCACCGGCATGGAGCATTTTGACGGTCTGGTACGCGGCATCAATGACATGGTAGAGCGTATCGAGCAAAAGGAAAAGGAAGTCTTCGAGGCATCCTTCTCGCTTCAGGAAGCTGAACTCAAAAAACAGAAAGCACTTATCGTTTCGCTTAAAAAGCAGATCAGTGCGCATTTCACGGTCAATATATTAAATATCATCAAGGCCCTGTCGGTATCGGGTGAAAACGAGAGAGCAGGTCTGCTGTGTGACGGATTGTCCTTCCTGCTCCGCTATGCCAATGCGGGAGATTCATTTATCAGCGGAATGGATGAGTTCTTTGTGCTGTCCAAATATGCCGAGATCATGGAGATCCGCTATCCGGGCAGGTTCACGGTCGACATTGACATGGTTGATGAGCTCGAAGAGATAGAACTGCCGAGGATGCTGCTGCAGCCGATCATCGAGAACAGTATCGTTCACGGCATCATCGGAGGAGCGGCAGAGAGCGTCGGTGAGGTCCATCTCTTCAGCGAGATCGCAGGTGATAAAGTCAGGTTCGTGATCGAAGACAACGGATGCGGCATGAGCGCGGCGGCGCTCACCGAATTGAGGGAGAATATAGCCAATGCCGATGCGGGTGATGTGGAGGTCGAAGGACTCTCGCATGTGGCGCTGGTGAATATCGAAAGAAGAATTCATTCATATTTTGGGAAAGAATATGGTATAATCATAGGATCAGAGCCCGGCAAGGGTACTAAGATCACAGTGGAGATACCTCGCTGTAAGCGGTTCGCATAGGGGGAATGGTTCATGTTGAAAAAGATTGCTGTATTGTTAAGTCTGTCCGTTTGTCTGGTCATGCTCATCGGCTGCAGCGGAAAAGAGGCCAAGGACGCGATGTCGGCCTGGGAAAAGAACGCTGCGCTCGACGCCAAACAATCGGCCGAAGAGCTGTATGAGGCTGCAAAAGGCGAGGGAGTATTAAACATTTATACGGTATCATCGAGACTGTTTGATGTCGCCGAATCCTTTCAAAAACAGTATCCGGGTCTGCTGGTCGAAGTAAACTATTACAGGGCCGAGGAAATGACGGAAAAGATAAAACAGAATCACGCGAACGCAAGCTATGACTGCGATCTGCTCTTTATCACAAACGGAGACGGCAGTCTGACAGAGAATCTGATCCCGAACAGGCTCGCGTTTAAATATGTCCCTTTCGATATGAAGGATAAGCTCAGGACCGGCGGTTCAGAGGAATACTTAAGCGTTCTGCTCGAGGTGCCGCTGCTGACATATAACGAGGATTTTTATACCGATG
>JAGCSS010000089.1 GCA_017964055.1 Lachnospiraceae bacterium | reverse complement strand
CGGCGAAGTTTAAGAGAAACTGTGATGACCTCGCGGTATTCGGCGGCAGGAGTTTTGACGGCGGCAAAAAGGTCAGCGCTCTTTCGGACGGTACAAAGACCAAGCTCATGCTGGCTGGCGTTCTGGCACGCGAGACCGATCTGCTGATCATGGACGAGCCCGCGTCACCCCTTGATCCGCTCATGCGCGACAAGCTCTGCGAACTGATCAGGGAGTACCTTAATTCGGGCGAGGGTAAGAGCGTGCTCTTCTCCACTCACAACATCTCCGATATGGAGGGCGTGACCGACTACGCGATCATCATGGAGCGCGGAAGGATCGTTGAGCAGGGCTTCGTTGAGGATCTTAAGGAAAAGTACATTTCCGTAAAGGGCGAGAGCAGGGACGCGGAAGCCGCAAAGAAGGTTCTCTATACCATGACCGCTTCGAATTACGGTTTCGAGGGCATCTGCCTTGCGGAGGATCTCGACAAACTCGCGGGTCTCGATATCGTTACCGAGACAGCCAGTCTGTTCAAGATCAGCGTAGCCATCATGAAAAAGAATTCGCTCATCAAATAAGCCGGGGGGATATATCCAATGAACAGAACATTATGGAAATGTACCGGGGCTTTTACCCCGATGAGTTATCGCATCGCGGTCATCATCGGCATGATACTGACTTCGGTCATCGGATTTATACTGTCCGATTACATGGGACTTGCATCGGCACTGGTCGTGGCGCCGATAGCTCTGGTCATCATCGTATTCGTTGATTACTTTGCTTTCTCGGGGATCAGCACCAGAAGAGAAAAGTGCATGGAACTGATGAAATCATCGCTATACGGCAGGGAGATAATCGGCAAGGCGCTGAAGGCCGATACGATCCTGAAGATCGTGACCGTGCTGCTCTGTTTTGCGGGATGCATCATCGGCTGCTTCATGGGCGGCGTGGGGATAATGTTTGTCCTGGCCGTTATGTTCACCACGATGGCCATAACGGTGCTGGTACTGATATTCACGAGGAGAAAAGGTCTTAACACCGCGGTCCAGATGATGCTGACCTATCTGGGCGTGACTCTGCTGGACGGAGTGATGCTGGGACTGTTGTTTGCGACGATCAATGCGGCGGAAGAAGAAACGGCGGGAATGAATGCCATAGACATCGCAATATTGTCTATCACTCTCGGGATGGCGGCACTGACGATATTACTGGGATTCCTGCTTTACAGAGACTGCATCAAGGGCTATGAGAGCGGATTCCTCGACAGGAGCGAAAAGGAGGCATAAAATGAAAAGCCTGATAAAATACATTAAGATAATCAGATACGGACTTCAGTTCAGAACGATGATGATCCTGACATTGTTATTCATCGGAATGGGCGTGATGTTTGAAATGACGTTAAACTTTGACAATATGTTCGGAATGTCGCTCGGCGGACTGTATCTGGGACTGGTCGGAGCATATTCGTATCAGCTGATAACCACTCCGGCGGTAGCAAAGCTGGTCAACTCATCACCCATTAAAAAGGATCTTCTGACCAAGGCTCCGGTGCTTATCTCGCTGATCATATCACTGTTTTCGTTTACGATATTCATTCTGGTAAGGCTGTTCTACAATATCGGAGTCAGGCTGCCGGCCGAAGCCGCGGCACATCCCGGAGCGGAAGCCATGCTGCATATGAGCATACTGTACTGCTCGGTGCTGATATTCGTGCTGATGATCTACAGCCCGATCAACTTCAAGTTCTACTGGGTGGGGATCGCGCTGCTCGCCGTATTTGTGGTTGCGATGCTTTATTTCGGAAACAGTATCTCAGTGACCGGATTCATGATAGAACAATACAATGATCTGATCGCCGCGTTCGGATACAAAACAACGCTTACGCTGTTGATAGCCTCAAGCTACGCCCTTATATTCCTCGGCGCATTTATCGGATATCTGTTCAACTGCCTGACCGTAAAGCACGAGATCTCGGAATTCTCGTACCGTTATTCGTTAAAGCAGGCTGCCGCGAAGTAAGAGGGAACCGGCGATACGCCGCCTGAGCACGGTGTGCGGGACGGACCGTCAGTTACGACGGCTCGCCGTCCGGCGGGAAGCTGCGCAGGAACGTGACAACAAAAGGTATGGTGGTCAGTCCTCCGAGGAGATCCGCGATCGCCTGCGAGCATTCGATGCCCGTCAGACCCAAAGGACCGCGCAGTATGAGTATCGTCGGGATAAAATACAGACCGCTCCTCGTAGCCGCGAGGAATGTCGCGCGGACACTCTTTCCGGTGCTCTGGAAGAGCATATTGCCGGTTACGGTTATCGGCAGGAACAGCAGCGAGACCGACTGGTAACGCAGGGCTGCGGTGCCGATCGTGATAACCTCGGGATCGTCGCGGAATATTGTCACGATGCGCTCGGCAAATATGAAACCGAAGCATCCGGCGATGCCCAGAAGGATCATGCTGAATATCAGGGTAAAACGATAGGCGCTCTTTACGCGGGAGTATTTCCTCGCGCCGTAATTGAATCCGGCCACGGGCTGGAAGCCCTGTCCGATACCCAGACCTATGCAGAAGAGGAAACCGATGACCTTCGCCACGATGCCCATCGCCGAGATGGCCGCATCGCCGTAGGGCTTTGCCGAGAAATTGAGGATCATCGTGGAGATGCTGTTGAGGCCCTGACGCATGAGGCTCGGCAGACCTATCGCGATTATGCTGCCGACCATCGCCCAGTCGAACAGATGGGGATGTACGCGACCGGGATCTTCGGGATCGCGGAAGATGCTCTTAAGACTCAGTCTGCTCTGCGTTTTG
>JAGCSS010000088.1 GCA_017964055.1 Lachnospiraceae bacterium | reverse complement strand
TAAGCCGGCTTACTAAAAAGTAAGTTTTAGTTAATCCCGTTTACTGTTTTTGGGTAGTAGATTTAAATCTACAGTCCTGCGATCTAATGATCGCTTACCTGTCTTCCGACAGGCAATGAAATTTTAAAGAAATTTCAAGGTTGTTTCATTATTGAATTGTCAAAGAACGCTGTCGTCCGTTGGGCTTTTTTATTTCGTTTCCCGCAGGCGACTCATGTAATATAGCACCATAAAAAAGGTTTGTCAACTACTTTTTTTGAGTTTTTGAAGAAATTTTTGTTTTTCATACAATTCTGTCAATTTAGCTTCTGAAGCGAAGTTGTAAGCCCTATTCAGAAAACGCCCCAAAGCCTTGATTTTACTGGGTTTACGGCGTTTCGAGACACCCCGGTGACGGCGGTTGCGCCCCTTTTACATCCTAAATGTTCTCGTTCACGTCTTGACAAAACGCGTCTCTAGTGTCATAATGATATCACAATGATATCACATAGGGCAGGAGGTCCTCACAATGGATGTTTTAAAAATAACAAACTACACCAAGGTATACGGAAAAGATAAAAAGGCCTGCGATAATGTCAGCCTGACGGTAAAGAGCGGCGACATCTTCGGCTTCATCGGTCACAACGGCGCAGGCAAGAGCACCACGATCCGCGCGGTGGTCGGTGTCCTTGATTTTGACGAGGGCACGATCGAGATAGACGGGCACGATGTCAAAAAGGATCCGATGGCCTGCAAGGAGGTCACCGCTTATATTCCCGACAATCCCGATCTGTATGAGAATCTCACCGGCATCCAGTATCTGAACTTTGTCGCTGACGCATTCGGCATTTCTTCTGCCGACAGAGAGGCACGCATCACGGATTACGCGAACCGCTTTGAGATAGCAGATGCCCTGAAGAACCTGATCTCCTCTTACTCTCACGGTATGAAGCAGAAGGTCGCTATCATCGGCGCATTGATACATGAGCCTAAGTTGCTGGTCATGGACGAGCCTTTCGTAGGTCTCGATCCCAAAGCTTCATTTACATTAAAGGAGATCATGCATGAGATGTGCGCCAAGGGCTCCGCGGTTTTCTTCTCCACTCACGTGCTCGATGTTGCTGAAAGGCTTTGCAACAGGATCGCCATCATCAAAAAGGGAAAGATCGTTGCAGACGGCAATATGGAAGAACTGATAGGCGACAAATCGCTTGAGGAAGTATTCCTGGAGGTTGCGTCAAATGAATAAACAGCCGCTTCTGTTGAAGACCATGCTTGCATCGACAAGCAGCATAAATATATTAAGGTACAGCGATGACAAAAAGAAACGCAGTCTCGCCATCGGCAACATCATCGGTCTGATCATCCTCGTTCCGATCCTCGGCGGACTGATCGGGGCTCAGTGCTACGGTATGGCATACTTTGGCATGAGCGATGTCATCCCGGCGCTCTGTGCGGTCATCATCACGGCGATCTCGTTCCTGTTCACGCTGCTTAAGGCACACGGCCTGCTGTTCGGCTACAGGGAGTACGATATGCTGATGGCCATGCCCTTCCCGGTCAAAACGATCGTGTCCTGCCGCTTCTTATATATGTATATAAAGAACCTGTTCTGGACACTCACCGTTTCCGCGGCATCTCTCATCGGATACGCGATCGTCGTAAAGCCCGGACCCGTCGTATATATATTATGGATATTACTCTCGCTCCTTCTCCCGGTCATCCCCATGGCTGCGGCAGTCGGCATCAGCGCCCTGATCGGCGGGATAGGCTCCGGCTTTAAGCACAAGAACCTGGTGCTTTCGATACTGGTATTCATACTTGTTATCCCGCTCTTCTTCCTGAGATTCTTCATCGACAATGTAATAAGGAACGATCAGGTAGAGATGGTGCTGGACAAATCGGCCGACATCTTTTCGGGTATCGGCAGCCGCATACCTACAGTCATCTGGTTCTCCGATGCCGTCAATCGCCTTTCCGTTTTCGGGATCCTGCTCCTCATCGGAGTATCCGTGATCGTTTATGAGATACTCTTTACGGTCTTTGCGAAGTTCTATAAGGGTATAAACTCACGGCTCAGTGTCGGCGCATCCGGCCACGCAAAGGTAAAGAGCAAGGATTTCAAGGCCAGAACCGTCGTATCGAGCATCGCATATAAGGAATTCAAACGCTTTACCGGCTCGGTCACCTATGTCACCAACGTCGGGATGGGCGCGGTGCTGTCGGCCGCGTTCGGTATCATCATCCTGTTCGTGAATCCCGACAAGATCGTTTCCTCAATGGCCGGTACGCCTGTTGAGCTCGGCGCTTTTTCACCCGCATTGATCATGTGCGTGCTCATCTATTTCTTTACCGGGATGGTGCCTTCGACAGTCTGCTCTATGTCGCTCGAAGGGAAGAATTACTGGATCATCAGATCGCTCCCGTTAGATATGCTGTCGGTGGCAAAAGGAAAAATGCTCTTTAATATCCTGCTGTTCCTTCCTGTCTCGCTTTTTGCGGCAGTTACATCATGCATATCGCTGAAAGCCGGCCCTGCGGAATTCGCGGTTGCCGTATTGTTCATCGTTTCCGTCAATCTGTTCTCCACCGCATTCGGCATGCGCTGCGGAGTAAAGCACATGAATCTCGACTGGGAAAACGAAGTACAGGTCATCAAACAGGGTCGTGCAGTTACCGCATATCTCCTGCCGAATATGCTGACGACCATGCTGATCGGCGGCGGAATGATCGCGCTGGGCATCATATACGGGATACTGCCTCTGCTCATGGCCTGCCTGTCGGTTGTATATCTCCTGCTCGCAGGGCTCAGTTATCTGAGCGTAAAAAAACAGGTCGTATGATAAGATAAAAGGAGCCTGTCTCCATAGCTTCTCTATGGTGGCAGGCTCCTTTAGTTTTACTGCGGATCGTTCATGACTCCGATAAAGAACGGTATCCCGGCATCGCAGTCAATCAGCATATTTATGAAGGGTCTGTTAAGATAAACCTCCTTGCGTTCCTCCGGCATCGCAGCCGTTCCGTCCAGCATCTCAACCACTGTCGCCGCTCCGGCCCTGGTGCCCCTCTCGGTCACCTCTATAAATGTCTTATGGAGTACTCTGCCGATACTGATGTTTCGATCAGGCGGTACGGTTCCCATCTTCCCAAAGTCGGCATTCTCCATATCAAAAGCCTGCGTCATACCCATGGACTGAAGTATTCCGGACATTTCCACCGAGTATTCGGTCTTAAACTTCGGCAGCGCGGTCGCCACTTTGCAGTTCTGCACATTTTCCAGCATATCGCTCAGATGCTCTCCGGTAAGTGTTTCCAGGTATTCCGCCGGAGTGGTGCCCTCATTCGGGAGCAGTGCCGCAAACGCATATCTGCTGCCTTTATAATATCTGAGGAATCCGACTGCGCCGTCGTCTTCGAGATATGATCTTACCTCCGAGTACATAAAAGGCAGTCTTTTGTCTTCGCCCGAAGCCGTGGTAAAGATCGCGTCCTGCACCTGATAGTCTTTGTATATATCCCGCCATTCGGCGTCAAAAGCCATCGCGTTGATCAGATACATTATGGCACTTTCAGGTATCGAATCCAGAATGGTGGGGATCATGCCGTCGGTTTTATCCTTTACCCACTTGTTGATGTCCTT
>JAGCSS010000087.1 GCA_017964055.1 Lachnospiraceae bacterium | reverse complement strand
AGACGGTCAATAAGGATTCGGGCGAGGAGACAGACCATCAGGCTACGGTCTTCAACCGGATCGACCTCTACAGCAACACGCAGTGGAATGCGGTCCAGAAGGGTATGTACGACGTGGTTAATACCTCGGCGAACAGCCTGAACACGCTTTACGGAGATCTCGTGTTCAAGGTGGCCGGCAAAACCGGTACCGCTCAGGTATCCCTGACCCACCCGAGCCACGGTCTGTTCATTTCATTCGCGCCGTACTCAAGTCCTGAGGTCAGCGTGACCGTCGTTATCCCCAACGGATATGCTTCGGCAAACGCGGCCAAGCTCGCGAGGGAGGTCTACGGACTGTACTTTAACGATGAGAATAAGGAAGAGCTCTTAAGCGGAGATCTTACCACCACCAATGTTACCAATATCACCGTATCCGACTAAACGGCCGGAATACGACAAGGAGATCTTATGGATAATTCGGTAGTAATCAAGGGAAGCAGGAACGGCATAATCGTCGTGCTTGACGGACAGGTCGAGTTCGGGATACTCAAGGACATGGTTGCCAAGAAGTTCTCCGATTCGTCCAAATTCCTCGGCAACTGCAAGACCGCAGTGCGTTTCGAGGGCAGGGATCTGACCCGTGAGGAGGAGCTGGCGCTGCTCGATGTGATCGGCTCCAATTCCGATCTCGAGGTTGTGTGCATTTTAAGCGACGACCCGCAGCAGAGCAGCAGCTTTACTCAGGCGGTCAACAAGTCCCTGATGGACGCGGCTGGCAATACGGCCACATTCTACAAGGGAAACTTAAGATCCGGACAGCAGCTTCAGTGCGACAACAGCATTATCTACATCGGGGACATCAATCCCGGCGCGGCGATCAGCTCGAACGGCAATATTATCGTGCTGGGTGCCCTTAAAGGCAATGCGGTTGCGGGAGCATCGGGCAACAGGGACGCGTTTGTGTTCGCGCTAGACATGAATCCGATGCAGATCCGTATCGCCGACACGATCGCGCGCGCTCCCGACAATCCGGAGCGCAATCAGGTCAAGGAATCGAAGATCGCATTCCTTGAGGATGAGAACATTTATATTGAACCGGTCACCAAATCGATCCTTAATGACCTGAGGATCTGATTAAATAAAGGAACTTATTACAGGAGGAAGAATTCAAGATGGGTGAAGTTATCGTTGTAACGTCCGGCAAGGGCGGAGTAGGCAAGACCACCACCACGGCCAATGTGGGTACCGGTCTCGCAAAGCTGGACAAAAAGGTTGTACTTATCGACACTGATATAGGACTGCGCAACCTGGATGTAGTTCTCGGACTCGAGAACCGCATCGTTTATAATCTTGTTGATGTCATAGAAGGGAACTGCCGCATTAAGCAGGCACTGATCAAGGATAAGAGATATCCCAATCTTTATCTTCTTCCTTCTGCGCAGACCAGAGATAAGTCTGCCGTAACTCCCGAAGAGATGAAGCTTCTCTGCGAGCAGCTCAAAGGCGAGTTTGACTATATCATCATGGACTGCCCCGCAGGTATCGAGCAGGGCTTCAAGAACGCGATCGCAGGCGCAGACAGAGCGCTCGTTGTTACAACGCCCGAGGTTTCGGCCGTTCGTGACGCCGACCGCATCATCGGTCTCTTAGAGGCCAATGAGATGAAAAAGACCGAGCTGATCGTCAACCGCTTAAGGATCGACATGGTAAACCGCGGCGACATGATGTCGAGCGACGATGTTGTCGAGATACTTGCGATCGACCTGATCGGTATCGTTCCCGACGACGAGAAGATAGTTGTTTCCACGAACAACGGTGAGCCTCTGGTAGGAGATGAGTCTCTGGCGGGCCAGGCATATATGAATATCTGCCGCAGGATCGTCGGCGAGGATGTTCCTTTCCTTGACCTCAACGCGAAGAAGGGCTTCTTTGCGAGACTTTTCAAAAAGAATTAAGGGGGATAACGGATCATGTCAATTATTGATTTCTTTAAGAAAAAGCCCTCTTCAGGCAATAACGCGAAAAGCAGACTCCAGCTGGCGCTCGTTTCCGACAGGACCGGCTGCTCACCCGAGCTCATGGAAAAGATCAAAAACGACATTATCGAAGTGCTTAAGAAATATGTCGAGATCGATCCTAACGGACTGGACATCAACCTGACCCAGACCAGATCCGATGACGGCGTGGGAAGCGTTCCCGCACTTTATGCGAACATTCCGATCAAAGAGATCAGACGTCACGAAAGATAAGCAGGCTTTAACACATGTTTTTGGTTAACTTTATAAAATCGATCTTCAACTTCAAAGCCTACCGTTTCAAGCACGCAGCGTTCAGCGTACTGTTTCTGGTATACCTGCTCGGCGGCATCGGAGCGTATCTGATCAAGATACTGCAGGATTCAGATGAGCAGCTGTATCAGAGGCATGTAAAGGGATTGCTGCTCGGACTCGGCGTTATTCTGGTCATATCGCTGATCGATTATCATTTTATCGCAAAGTGGTTCGTAGTGCTGTACCTGATCAATATGGCACTGCTGCTGATATGCCGTTTCAGCAATTCGCTTCCGATATACGGATGGTCGCATTATGACGCGAGAAGATGGATCAAGATCGGCGGTGATCCGACGGCGGGCGTTGACAACAAGGGTTTTGAGTTCATGCCGTCCGAGGTAACAAAGATCGCGATGATCATATTTATAGCAAAGTTCTTTGATATCTGCTATAAAAAGATTCAAAAGATCTGGGTGCTCCTGCTGGCCATCGCGCTTATGGGAGTGCCCACACTGATGATATTTATGCAGCCGGATCTTTCGACCACGATCTGTCTTGCGATGATATTCGCAGTGCTGGTATTTGTCTCGGGTGTGCCTT
>JAGCSS010000086.1 GCA_017964055.1 Lachnospiraceae bacterium | reverse complement strand
GTGGACACTGCGACCGAGAGAAAGGTCCAGAAAGCCATGCGCAGCCTTATGGCGGGAAAGACATGCTTTATCATCGCACACAGGCTTTCCACGATAAGGAATGCGGACAATATCCTTGTAGTGGATAAGGGGAATGTCGTGGAACAGGGAGATCACGACAGCCTGATGAGCAGAAAGGGAGCGTATTACGCGCTGTACAGGAGTCAGTTTGACTGACCGGGAGCGCAAAGGGGAGACCGTCACAGGTCGGCAGAGGGAGTTATGATATGAGCTATATCGAGGTAAACGGACTTAAAAAGTCCTTCACGGTCAAAAAAAAGCGCGAAAAAGGCAAACTTTTCAGGGAAAAGCAGATCGTTGAGGCGCTTAAGGGCATATCCTTTTCGGTGGATAGGGGCGAACTGGTCGGATATATCGGACCGAACGGCGCCGGAAAATCGACGACGGTAAAGATACTTTCGGGCATACTCACACCCGACGGCGGAGAAGCGACAGTCGGCGGCAGGGTGCCGTGGCAGGAGCGCCGCGAATATGTCAGGCACATAGGCGTCGTATTCGGGCAGAGGAGCCAGCTCTGGTGGGATGTGCCGATCATAGACAGCTTTTCGCTGTTAAAGGACATATACAGGCTCTCCGAGGCCGATTACTCATCGCGCCTTAAGGAACTGAGTGAAGCCCTGCAGCTTGAAGAACTGATGCGCACGCCTCTCAGGCTCTTGAGCCTCGGTCAGCGCATGCGCGCGGAGCTGTGCGGTTCGCTGCTGCACAGGCCCGAGCTGCTCTTCCTCGACGAGCCCACGATAGGCCTCGACGCGGTCAGCAAGCTCGCCCTGCGCGATTTCCTCAAATGGGAGAACTCAGAGCACGGGACCACCGTCATGCTGACGACGCACGACATGGAGGACATCGCGGCTCTCTGCTCGCGCGTTATGGTGCTCGGACACGGCCGTAAGCTCTATGACGGAAAACTGCCGGAGCTGCTGGAAAAGTATGATACGGTCCGCACCGTGAACGTAAAATACGACGCTGCGCACCCGGAGCTTGTACTGCCCGAAGGCGTGAGCGCAGAGTGGAATGACAGTGAGCTGAGTCTTTCCTATTCACCGTCAAAGCTGCCGACCGCGCAGCTGCTGGCGCTCCTGCAGGACGCGGGCAGGATCAGCGAGATGACGCTGCAGCCCGAGAACATCGATCATCTGATCGCGGCCATGTATAAGGAGATGGATCTATGAGAGCCTATTTTTCCGCATTCCGGATGAGGCTGCGCCTGGAGACTCAGTACCGCGGCGCCATGATAGGCGGTATCCTCTGCCAGCTCTTTTTCGGAATAATACTCGTGGCTCTTTACAGGGCGCTGTATGCCGGCAGGCCGCAGCCGATACCGATAGAGCACGTTACGACTTATGTGTGGATACAGCAGTCGCTCTTCCGCATGCTCACATCCACGGATGTCGATCTGTACGACAAGATCCGCAGCGGCAACATCTCCTACGATCTGTGCCGCCCGGTTTCGATGTACTGGTTCTACTATTTCCGCGCGGCGGCGCAGAAGCTCATGGGAAGCCTTATGCGCGGAGCGCCGATGATCGCTTTTGCGGCATTGCTCCCGAGGGGATGGGGCATCACGGCTCCCGATTCTCTTCCTGCTTTCGCGCTGTCGATCGCGGCGCTTTTCCCGGGATTCCTGTGCATGTGCGCGCTGGAGAACATAGCCATCGGAGTTACCATGCGTACTCTCGATCCGAGAGGCATATCGGGCATGCTGTCGCTGCTGATGATCACGTTTTCGGGGAATCTCCTGCCGCTCACACTGTTCCCGGACAGATGGCAGGCGGTCATCAGATGGCTGCCCTATTCACAGCTGCTTGACGCGCCGATCAGGCTCTACACGGGTGAATACGCGCCCGCTGAGGCCGTATGGATCATCCCGATGCAGTTTTTATGGGCCGCGGTGCTCATGGGTCTCGGCATGTGGCTGTGGGACTCCAACAGGAAGCGCCTTATAGTGCAGGGAGGGTAAGCTTACGATATGAATACCATAAAACTTTATGTCAGATCCATGGGGATGCTGATGAAGAGCCACATGCAGTATACTTCGTCATTCATCCTGCAGATGCTGACGCAGCTGGTGATGGAGGGCGGCGAGATGCTGGCCGTCATACTCGTTGTGGACCGTTTTGAAAAAGTAAATCAGTGGACCGGCGGTGACCTGTACTTTTTCTTCGGAATGATGTCGGTTTCGTTCTACACGACCGAGATCTTCGCGAGGGGCATAACCGGTGATTTTCCGTCGATGGTCAGGACGGGCAGGCTGGATACGCTGATGCTGCGGCCGAGAACGATATTCTTCCAGGTGCTCTGCAGCGGCACCGATCCGAGACGCATTACCTGCATAGCAGTGGGAGTTGCATCACTGATCATAGGCAGCAGGATGTCGGGAGTGGAATGGAGCGTCCTTAAAGCACTGGCTCTGACAGAGGCCGTGCTCATGAGCTGCATGCTGATCCTAGGACTGTTCCTGATAGAGGCGATATTCAGCATCCACAGCGTGAAATCCGTTGAGCTCGTCAACGCGATAACCTACGGAGGGCGCTCGGCATGCCAGTATCCGACGGATATCTATCCGAGACCGCTCAAGATACTGTTTACCGTGGTGGCGCCGTTCGCGCTCACGATGCAGGTCCCCGCAGCGTGGATACTCGGGAAGCCTCTTTACGGCTGGCCGGCATGGACGGCTTTTGTAACGCCCCTTTCGGGCGCTGCGGTACTGGCATTGATGATCGTCCTGTTCAACCGCGGGATGAAATATTACAGATCGACGGGAAGCTGAGCAGAGCATGCCCGGCCGAACGTCAGGAGACTGATATGAGCAAAAAGATACTGATAATCAACACCGGCGGCACGCTGTCGTCGGTCATGAAGGGAAACGGACTGATGCCCGGACTGTCGATCCGGGACATGCAGAAGGAGCTGCAGATCGTTTCGGGGGATATCGACATCGAGATCGAAGATTTCTGCTCGCTCGACAGCGCGAATATTTTCCCCGAGGACTGGAGCGTGCTCGCGGAGCATATCAGCTCGCGGAGGAACGATTACGACGGGATCGTGGTCATTCACGGCACGGATACGCTCGCGTACACTTCGTCGATGCTCTCGTTCATGCTGAGGAATATCAACATTCCCGTCGTGATCACGGGTTCGCAGCTCTCTATCATCAATCCCGTGGCAGACGCGATGGAGAACTGCAGATGCGCGATACATATGGCAGCGAGCAGGATTCCCGGGGTTTTCGTTGCGTTCAACCGCAAGGTAATGCTCGGATGCCGTGCCTCCAAGGTAAGGTCGCTGAGCTTTGACGCGTTCGAGAGCATCAATTATCCCGATATCGCGACGATCAGTTCTCTCGGCATGAGGATCGATGAGGCGGCGGTACCCGAACGGACCGGGATATTTAAGCTGGCGAATACCTATTCCGACAGGGTGGGCCTGATCAAGATGTTCCCGGGCATTCACAGGGATGTGTTCGAGTCGATGGCCGAGCGCGGCTACAAGGGGCTCTACGTCGAGGCGTACGGTATCGGAGGCATGCCCTTCCTGAAGCATGATTTCATCACCACGCTCGACAGACTGATAAAAGGCGGCATGACGGTAGTCATCGGCACCCAGTGCGTCTACGAGGGCTCAAAGATGGATGTCTACGAGACGGGTAGGCGGGCGCTCGAGGCAGGAGCGCTCGAGGCGCATGACATGACCTGCGAGGCCGCGCTCACAAAACTCATGTGGATACTCGGCATGACCGATGAGCCTGCGGAGATACGCGATTATTATTCGATGAACATGGCAGGGGAACTGACCGTGAAAAGATAGAACACGGACTGCAAAAAGGAGCGGATTTAAGCATGAAGATTACGGTTTACAATGACTGGGACAAGGTACCGAAGGCGGCTGCCGCGGGTGATGAGCAGGCTGTGCTCGCATGGAACGGAGAATACAGGAAGGGCGACGTGATCGAGTTCTCGGGAATTACGCCCGGAAGATACTACGCGGTCAGGGTGGACGCTGCTGTCGGTGAGTCGATCGTACTGCTCACAAAAGAGACGATCCTCTATCCGATCCCGGTATATGAGAAAAAGGAGAATCTCAACCCGCTGATGTTTGCGGGCAACAGACATTATCTCTCGATAAGATATGCAAGGGATTTTGAGATCGGTTCATACAGGAATATCGCGCTCAATACCTTCGACAGGCACGACGCGACGGGTGTTTATCCGCATGCTTCGGCCAATGTGGAGAC
>JAGCSS010000085.1 GCA_017964055.1 Lachnospiraceae bacterium | reverse complement strand
ATAGCAAAGTTCTTTGATATCTGCTATAAAAAGATTCAAAAGATCTGGGTGCTGCTTATGGCTATCGTTCTGATGGGCATACCCAAACTGATGATATTCATGCAGCCCGATCTGTCGACCACGATCTGTCTTGCCATGATATTCGCAGTGCTGGTATTTGTCTCGGGTGTGCCTTACAAGTATATTTTTTCGATAGTCGCGATACTGACGCCGATCGCGATCGGACTGATATGGTATGTACAGCAGGATTTTCAGGTGCTGCTCAAATACTGGCAGCGAAGACGTGTGCTTGCGGCTCTGCATCCCGAGGATTATCCCGATCTGATGTATCAGCAGTCGAATGCGGCATCGGCGATCCGCTCGGGCGGGATGATCGGCAAATTCCTTTCGGGCGAAGGTCTTAAAGGTACGTATTACGTTCCGGTTAAGGAAAGTGACTTTATATTTACCGCAGTGGCGGAAGGCTTTGGCTTTATAGGCGCGATTGCTGTATTGATGACATATTTTCTCATGATCGTGCTCATTATCAGGATCGGAAAGAGAGCAAAGGATTATCTCGGCATGATGCTGGCAATCGGCATCGGAGCGCTCATCAGCGTACAGGTATTCATCAATATCGGCGTTGTGACATCCCTGCTGCCGAACACCGGCATACCGCTGCCTTTCATGAGTTCCGGTCTTTCGGCGCTTTTGATAAATCTGGTGACGATAGGCATCCTGATAAATATCAGTATGCAGCCAAAGGAAGAGGTGCCCAGGCATAACGATGAGTTTGAATTTCTCGAATGACGCCTGTCGGCCGATTTCGATCATATAATGTAATAAGGGGATTGGAGAAGGTTTACGATGAATGTTGGTTTTATTGCACATGATGCAAAGAAGGTACTGATGCAGAATTTCTGCATCGCCTACCGCGGGATACTGAGCCGCCACACGCTATACGCCACCGGCACCACCGGCAGGCTTATCGAAGAGGCGACCAACCTTCCCGTGCATAAGTTCCTTGCGGGACATCTGGGCGGTGAGCAGCAGTTCGGTGCTCTGATCGAGCACAACGAGATGGATCTGGTGATCTTCCTGCGCGATCCGCTTAATCCCAAGAGTCACGAGCCCGATATTGCGAATGTCGTATCTCTGTGTGATACGCACAATATCCCGATCGCGACTAATCTTGCAACCGCCGAGCTGCTGATAAAGGCGCTCGAACGCGGCGATCTTGATTGGAGAGAGTTATATCACTGATGAAACGGATTATCAGCATAATTATCGTTTTAGCGTTGGTATGCGCTCTTGCGGGCTGTGTGTCGGACCGGCAGACTGTCGATCCGACTTATTTTACATCCGGCTACGCAGAGCTACATCCGACGCATCCGACTTATGATTTCGGTTTTACTTTTACGGGGCTGGCCGATTCGCAGAAATTCCTGTATCAGGATATATGTTTTTCGAGCATAGACATACCGGCATCGGGACTTGCAGAGCTGTCCGCAGTCTCAGCAGCCTGCTATGATGTAGACAATGCCGAGGTCATATATTCAAAGGACATATTTGAAAAGGTATATCCTGCCAGCACGACAAAGCTGCTTACGGCTTATGTCGCGGCCAGGCATTCGGAGCCTTCGGATGTCGTGACGATCCTGAAGGACAACTGCGGAATTGAGATCTCGGGAGCTCAGAAAACCGGCTTTAAGGCGGGCGATACGATCACGATGGAGGATCTGATGTACTGCCTGCTGATGTTTTCGGCAAATGACGCCGCAGTGGCGATCGCCGAGCATATCAGCGGTTCCGTCGACGCGTTCTGCAAACTGATGAATTCCGAGGCAGCCGCGATAGGCGCGACGAATACCCATTTTACGAATCCTCACGGACTGCAGGATGTCAATCATTACACGACCGCCTATGATATATATCTGATATTCAATGAGTGCCTGAAAAACCCGTACCTTAAGTCGATCATGACGGGCAGCTCGCATGTTTCAAAGATATACAGTGCCGACGGATCGGTTCGCGATTATGAGGTCGTTCCGACGAATTACTACGCAAGAGGTCTGACGACCGCGCCCGAAGGCATCACGGTACTGTGCGGCAAAACAGGAGAGACGATCGCTGCGAAAAACTGTCTGATCATTTATTCGGAGACGGAAGACGGCCATGGTTACATCACCGAACTGTTCAAGTCGACCGACAGGGATACGGTTTACCGCGAGATGAACCTCCTACTGGCGATATGTTTGAATCATAAGTAAGTCTTGTTACTATTCATAGCAACTGTTCACAAATTCTTTACCTCTTTTGACTTGTTTATTAAAAGTCTGTGGTATATAATATTTTTTAGCAGAGTGATACATATTTGGGGTTTGCATTGTTCTGCGAAAAACAATCCGAAAGGGGCGATTTCATATGATACAGATTATTGCCGGCAGCAAAGGCAAAGGAAAGACACCTATTCTCCTGGATAAGGCAAACACAGAGGCTTCTTCATCAAAGGGCTCGGTTGTTTACCTTGACAAGAACTCAAAGCACATGTACGAACTGAACAGAAATGTTCGTTTGATCAACATACGTGATTATTTCGTGGACAGTCCCGAAACCTTCCTCGGTTTTGTATGCGGTATGGCTTCTCAGGATCATGACCTTGAGAAGGTATTCTTAGACAGCTTCCTCGCTCTTGCGGGAGTTGAAGGAACCGACATCGATTACGGCCCGATCCTCGATAAGCTCGAGATCATCTCGGCAAAGTTCCATATCGATTTTGTGATCAGCATCTGCGTTGACGGATCACAGATACCCGACCGCTTCAAGGATAAGGTTATCGTTTCATTATAAAGCAGTTGAGGAAAACTATTCAGCCCGGTGAAACCTGCCGGGCTGTTTTTAAAGGCCATGAGAAGAGACAGAGATCAGGAAAACGACAATATTGTTAATATAGACGGCAGCCGCTTTACGGGAACCGGCAGAAACAGATATTCAAAGGGATTGTTATCTCGCATAACGCCCGAGCATATCGGAGCTGCCGTTTTTTTGCTCGTCTTTATTTACCTGTGCATAAACCTTTATATCTATGCAACAAAGGAGCAGGTCTCGATTTACGAGGTTCAGGCGCAGAACCTGAGCTATGACCGTACTTATCCAGCTGTGTGCATCAGGGATGAGCAGCTGGTTTCTTCAGGCTATTCGGGCTATGTCAATTATTACATCCAGAACGGACGCAAATGCGCTAAGAGCAGCGTGGTCTATTCAGTGGACGCCTCCGGCAGCAATTTTTATTCTGCCCTCAACGCGTCGCTTGAGGACATAAGTCTTTCTTCCGATGAGATACGAAAGATCAAATCAGATATCTCGGGCGCTATGAAGAACTATACAGGAGCGGATCTGTCATGGACGGAGGGCTTTAAGACTTCTCTTGTCGAGACTCTCTACGACTATGTCAGCCGCAATACTCTCGCGGAGATGGACAGACTCTCTTCCTCGGGCAGTTCGTCATCGGATTTTCATTCCGTAAGATCCGACAGATCGGGCGTCATATCCTATACATCGGACAGTCTCTGCGGGCTCGGCGTCGACGGCATTGATGCAGACCTGATCAAAAAGTCTTCGATACAGCCTTATTCCTTAAGAAAGACCGGACTTGTCTCATCGGGTGAGCCTGTGTACAGGATATGTGAAAACGAAGAGTGGTCGATCGTGGCGCTCGTTACCGAGGATTTCTACATCAATAATCTCGAAATAAAATATTTTAGAAAAAGATAATTATAAACCAAAAAATAATAGCAATAAATCTACTCAAAATTTAATTATAACAGGAAAAGATATATATAATATAGTTGAAAAAATATATAGTTATAATTTT
>JAGCSS010000084.1 GCA_017964055.1 Lachnospiraceae bacterium | reverse complement strand
TATCCGGCAAGCAATATCCAGACGACGCAGAGCGTGATGAGCAGCGTTTTTGAGGCTTTCGGAAGCTCTGTTTGCGCGGTTGTTTCACCGTCGCCCCCGGAAGAAGCAGGAGTGAGTCGGTCCAGTCTGTACAGCGAGGTGATGTCCTTCTCCAGCTTTTCCATATATGCCGCATCGACGGTCTCTTTTCTGCGGACCGATTTCGTGACATTTTCGATCATCTGGCCCGCGGCGTCGCGGACGGAGGCCGAACCGTTGAACACGGGCGTCACGAAGGTATTTGTGATATTGTCGAGCAGGAGCCGGGTAGCTAAGATCTTGATGTCGTAATGCTCTTTGTTGTCCTCGCCGGATCTCGCGAGATAATCGATGTATTCGGGACTCTCCTGTGCTTTCGTCGTAACGGGGACATAGCCCTCCGTCTCGGCGTAGGCTGTCTGCACGTCGTTGGTCAGCATATACTGCGTAAAGAGCCAGGAAGCGAGCACCTCCTGAGGATCCTCTTTGTTGAATATGCAGATCGAGGGACCCTGCGAGATCATTTTGGGCGCCGAGGGATCGCACTGCGGAATGGTGCGGACAACAGTCTCGAAATCAACGAACATGTCCGCTGCGATGTCGGAAAGAGGGGCCTTCGAGCCCATCCAGGTCGAGCCCGCGGTCGAATCGATCGCGAAGATGCACTGACCGGCGTTCAGGAAATTGGCGGGATAGCTCGAGATCTTAAAGGTCGAGAACGCGCCTTTTTCAACATGGTTCTTGATCTCATAGAGGAAATCGAAGGCGGTGTCGTTGAAGATCAGGATATCGCCGTCTGCGGTAGTATAGCCCGCGTCCTTCTGCGCCAGATACTGGATCATCATGTTGTCGGTGGACTTGTAGATGAACGGGATCATGACGTTCTGGCCATTGACCTTAAAGGTTCCGTCGGCGTTTTTCGCGGTCGCGGCGTCGGATACTTCCCAGACAAAATCCCAGGTCAGCTCGTCGGGAACGGTGTAGCCGAGCGCCTCGACGTAGGTCTTGTTGATATAGCAGGCCTCCGTGGAGCGCATGTAGGGAAGCGCGTAGTAATGCTCGCCGATCATGCATTCCCCGAGGAACTTCGGAACTATCTCCTTGCGTGTGGGGCCGTCGAAATTGACCTCGCTGCCGCCGAGTCCGTATTTTTTATCGTCCATCACCGCATCGAGCGGAACAACGGTATTCTCTCCGGTCAGATAGGTCGCGATGTGGTCGGGATAGGTGATGCAGACATTTGGCGTGGTATTCGTGGAAATATTGGTGATGACATCGTTGTATATCCTGCCGTAATCGGTATAAAGGCGGATCGTAACGTGGATGTTGGGATAGAGCGCCTCAAAATCGGAGATCGCCTTTGCGTAGATATCGGTCTGGGTCTTGTTCGTATCGTTTTTGGCCCAGAAGGTGATCTCGTAATCCCGCGAAGTATCGAAGTTTTCCGGGAGCGTGAACTCATTGCGTTCCCTCGATCCGTGGCAGCCGGTAAGCAGGAGTGCGCTGAGGCAGAGGAGCATTGCAATAAAATGGCGCAGGTTTCTCATCCCTTTGTACCTCCTCTCGAAACGCCCGCCATGATCTTTTTGCGGAAGATCAGGAAGAGCACGATCAAAGGCAGCGAAATGACTACGACCGCAGCCATCATCGCGGGAATGTTCTCACGTCCGAAGCCGTTCTCGCGGATCTCCTGTATGCCGTTCGAAACGAGGAAATAATTCTGGTCGTCGGTTACCAGACGCGGCCATACGTAGGAATTCCAGCATTCGATGACCTTGAGTATGACGATGGTCACGAGCGTGGGCTGCGAGATAGGGAGCATAACGCGGACGAGATATTTGAAATCCGAGGTTCCGTCAACCTTTGCCGCTTTGTAGAGTTCTTCGGGGATCGCCTCGAAATTTTCCTTCAGCAGATAGATATAGAATACCGAGGTGACCGACGGAAGGATCAGGCCCGTGAACGTATTGCGCAGGCCCAGATCGGTGATCGTTACGTAGTTTGTGATGATGACCAGCTCGTTGGGGATCATCATGAGTGAGAGGAACAGCGCGAATACGATGTTTTTGCCCCTGAACTCCATCCGCGCGAACGCGAATGCCGCGAGGATGATGACTACCATCATAAGAAGCGTGGTGCAGAGCGTAAAGATCAGCGTATTTGCGAAGTATTTCCCTAAGGGAACGGCCGTAAACGCGTCGGCGTAGTTCTGCATCGTCGGGCTGAGCGTAAAGAACTTCGGTACATACTCAGAGCTGTAGGCGCTGTAGCTTTTGACGCTGGAGAGGATCATCCAGTAAAACGGGAAAAGGACCATCAGGCCCCAGATGCCGAGGAACACGTAGATAACGGCGTTTTTGACCGTCTTGCGGCGTTTGGCCTGTTTTTCGATCCGGTCGAAATTATCTTGATTGCCCATATATCTCCAATCCTTTTAAAAAACGGTACTCTTTTTGCTGAGCAGCAGATTAATGCAGGTGATCGTGAACACTATCGCGAACAGGATGATCGCGGCCGCGGAGGCGAACGACGGATAGCCGCCGCTGTTGCCGTAGAGCATGTCGTAGACATAACCAACGATCGTGTTCATCCCGGCTGCGTTAAGATCGGTGCCGAAGAGCGCGACCTCATCGCTGTAGGCCTTGAACGCGCCGATGAAGCCCGTGATCACGAGGTAGAATATCATGGGGGCGATCATCGGGAGGGTGATCCTTCCGAATATCCTGAACGGACGCGTGCCGTCCACCTTTGCCGCCTTGTAATAGGTCTCGTTCACCGAGGCGAGCGCGGAGGTCAGGATCAGGATCTTGAACGGGAGCACGATCCAGATGGTGTAGAAGCACATAACGAACATCTTTGCCCAGTAGGGACCGCCGATGAAATCGACTGCCTCGCCGCCGAATACCTTGATCAGGAGATTGACCATGCCGTCGGTGTAAGCGGTCTTTTTAAAGAGGATCATGAATACGAGACCGACCGCGAGGGTATGGGTGACATACGGCAGGAAAAACACGGTCTGGAAAAGCTCGCGAAGCTTCGGAATGCTGCTCAGACCGAGGGAAATGAGCAGCGCGAAGCCGGTCGAGAGCGGTACCGTGATGATAACTATGATGAATGTATTTTTGAGAGCCTGCGTAAAATAAGGATCGCGCAGGACATAGGAATAATTGTAGGTTCCGGTGCCCGTATAGGTCTGCGACGCGAAATTGTAGCCTTCCTCAAAGGAATAGACGATAACGTCGATCAGCGGGTAGACCATGAACACGCCCAGAAAGAGTATGGCGGGCAGCAGGTAGAGCCAGCCCTTGAGGTTGTTTTTCATACGCTAAAGGGGATCCTTTCTTCGGTGCTGCGGTCAAACAGATAAACCTTTGAAGGCTTCAGGGTGAAGCGGATATCGTTTTTCGAGGTGTCGACCTTTGTCTCGGAGCTGATGATCGCGCGGATCGTCTGTCCGATAAAGGCGTCGTTTTCGGCGATAACGCTCGAATCGCGGCCCATGACCTCACGGCGGAGCAGACGACAGTTCATTCTACCGTTGTCGTCTACGATAAAGCCTTCGGGACGGATCGCCGCGTAAACCTCGCGGTCCTCCACGCCCTTAACATCGAGCACGGGATCGCCGTTGATGATGAGCGAGCCGTTTTTGACGCTGCCCTCGAAAACGTTGATCGCGGGGGTGCCGAGGAACTTTGCGACGAAGAGGTTGACCGGATCGTCATAGACCTCCTGGGGCTTGCCGATCTGCTGGAGCACACCGTCCTTCATTACGACGATCATGTCGGAGATGCTCATCGCTTCCTCCTGGTCATGCGTTACGAAAACGGTCGTGATGCCGGTCTCGTTCTGTATCCGGCGCAGCTCCTCACGGGTCTGCAGTCTCAGACGCGCGTCGAGGTTCGAGAGCGGTTCGTCGAGCAGCAGGACCTTGGGCATCTTCACGAGTGCGCGCGCGATCGCGACGCGCTGCTGCTGGCCGCCCGAGAGCTCGTTGGGCTTGCGTTCCATCAGCGAGTCGATCTGTACGAGTTTTGCCGCTTCGAGCGCCTTGTCCTTCATCTGCTGTTTGGTGAGCTTTTCTTCGCCGCGCAGGTTTCCGAGCGGGAACATGATATTCTGCTCAACGGTCAGATGAGGGTAGAGCGCATAGTTCTGGAATACCAGACCCACGCCCCTGACTTCGGGCGGAAGTCCGGTCACATCGTCGTCTCCGAAGAATATCCTGCCGTCGGTGGGCTTTTCGAGGCCGCAGATCAGATT
>JAGCSS010000083.1 GCA_017964055.1 Lachnospiraceae bacterium | reverse complement strand
TACCTCCTTATTCCCGGATACTCATCCTCGGAGTGTACTCCCGCAAATGTTTCGTTAAAGACCCCTCTCGTAAAGTACCGCAGGGGAGAAGCACCTTCACTTTCCATGAATATTCCGATGGTATCTGCCATCATGCAATCCGTCTCGGGAGATCGACTTGCCATAGCGCTCGCTACCGAAGGCGGTATTTCTTTTATCTACGGTTCACAGTCTATCGAAGACGAAGCTGCGATGATCAAACGCGTTAAGGCATACAAAGCCGGCTTCGTAAGAAGCGATTCAAATCTTCGCCCCGACAGCACTCTCGCCGATGTTTTGGAGCTCAAGGAACGCACAGGTCATTCCACCGTTGCGATCACCGAAGACGGCACCAGAGAGGGCAGGCTCGTGGGCATCGTTACCAGTAAGGATTACCGTGTCAGCCGTCTGGATCGCAGCACTCCCGTTTCGACGTTCATGACTCCCTTCGAGAAGCTCGTATGGGCAAAAGAGGGTACTACATTAAAGGAAGCAAACGATATTCTCTGGGATCACAAGCTGAACGCGCTCCCGATCATCGATGATGACCGTAAGCTCTGCTATTTTGTATTCCGTAAGGACTATGACATGCATAAGCAGAATCCCAACGAACTGCTTGACGCGCATAAGCGCTATATCGTAGGCGCAGGCATCAACACGCGCGACTATGAGCAGAGGATCCCCGCGCTCATCGAGGCAGGTGCCGATGTTTTGTGCATCGATTCCTCCGAGGGATTCTCGGAGTGGCAGAAGAGGACCCTCGCATGGGTTCGCGAGAAGTACGGCGATACCGTTAAGATCGGTGCAGGCAATGTTGTGGACGGAGCCGGATTCAGATTCCTGGCGGAGTGCGGAGCCGATTTTGTCAAGGTAGGCATCGGCGGAGGTTCGATCTGCATCACACGCGAGACAAAGGGTATCGGACGCGGACAGGCAACCGCTCTGATCGACGTTTGCGCCGAGAGAGACAAGTATTTTGAGGAGACCGGCATTTATATCCCGGTATGCTCGGACGGCGGTATTGTTTACGATCATCATATTACCCTGGCACTTGCCATGGGAGCTGATTTCGTTATGCTCGGCAGGTATTTCGCGAGATTCGACGAGAGCCCTACCAGCAAGGTTTCGATCGGCGGCACATACTATAAGGAGTATTGGGGCGAGGGCTCTTCGAGAGCGCGCAACTGGCAGCGTTACGATATGGGCGGCGACAAGAAGCTCAGCTTCGAGGAGGGCGTTGATTCCTACGTTCCTTACGCCGGCTCATTAAAGGACAATGTTGAGATGAGTCTCAGCAAGGTTAAGTCAACCATGTGCAACTGCGGAGCGCTGACGATCCCCGAGCTGCAGGAGAAGGCAGTTATCACGCTGGTTTCCGCGACGAGTATCGTAGAGGGCGGCGCGCATGACGTTATCCAGAAGGACAAGACGCAGATCAAGTAATAACGGCATGACAGACGCGTCTGCGGCAGTGCACGGAATGCAGTATTTATTCACGAAGTTCGGCCGCAATGCCGGCCGGGAACGGAGAATCATGAAAAAAGTCGGTATCATCATGGGCAGCGACAGCGATCTGCCCATCATAGAAAAAGCGGTAAATGTGTTAAAGGATCTTGAGATACCCTACGAGGTACATATTTATTCGGCGCACAGGACCCCGGTTGAGGCCAGGGATTTTGCCGTAAATGCGAGAGCGAACGGTTTCGGCGCGATCATCGCGGCGGCCGGTATGGCTGCCCATCTGGCGGGAGCCATCGCGGCCAATACCACGCTTCCGGTCATCGGCATTCCCTGCAAGTCATCGGTGCTCGACGGCATGGACGCATTGCTTTCGACGGTTCAGATGCCTACGGGCATCCCCGTGGCAACGGTCGCGATAAACGGAGGTGCCAATGCGGCTCTGCTGGCGGCTGAGATCATTGCCGTTTCGGATGAGGACCTGCAGAAAAAGCTCGACGCAAAGCGCGCAAAGGACGCGGCCGCGGTACTTGAAAAGGACAGGACCGTCATGGAAAAACTGTAACCGTACCGGACGATCTGAAAAGGGATAAGTTAAGGGAAAGAAAAGGGAAAGTAAAGATTTTTATTCGGAGGAAATGAAAATGGGAGGCTTTTTCGGTTCCGTATCGAAAAGGGATGTGGTCCTGGATGTGTTTTTCGGAGTGGATTATCACAGCCATCTGGGGACCAGAGCAGGCGGTCTGGCCTACTGGGACAGCCGCGAGGGATTTAAGAGAGAGATCCATTCAATTGAGAATTCTCCCTTCAGGACAAAGTTTGAGAACGATCTGCCCGAGTTTAAGGGCACCAGCGGCATCGGCTGCATCAGCGATACCGATCCCCAGCCGCTGTTAGTCAGATCGCATCTCGGTGTTTATGCGATCACTACGGTAGGCATAATCAATAACGCGGACGAGCTTACAAAAAAGTACTGCGGCGACCACAGCAGCCAGTTTATGGCCATGAGTTCGGGCAAGGTAAATTCTACAGAGCTTGTCGCGGCGCTGATCAGTGAGGCTGATGATTTTAAGACCGGTATCCTTCATGCGATGTCGCTGATAGACGGTTCGATGTCGCTTCTGATACTTACCGAAGACGGCAGCATCATCGCGGCGCGTGACCGCATGGGACGTCTTCCGGTGCTTATCGGCAAGGATAACGACGGCTACTGTGTATCGTTCGAGTCCTTCGCTTATCAGAAGCTCGGATATCACAACGCGTACGAGCTCGGACCCAATGAGATAGTCAAGATCACGCCCGACGGTTACGAGACGATCTCACCCGCAGGCAGCGAGATGAAAATATGCGCGTTCCTGTGGACCTACTACGGATATCCCAACTCCAATTATGAGGGAGTCAATGTTGAGGTAATGCGCTACAAGAACGGTGAGATCATGGCGAGGAACGAGGCCGAGCGCGGCACTCTGCCCGAGGTTGATTTCGTCGCGGGCGTTCCGGATTCGGGCATTCCCCATGCGATCGGTTACGCGCATCAGAGCGGCATGAGTTTTGCAAGACCTTTCGTAAAATACACGCCTACATGGCCGAGATCGTTCATGCCGACCAGCCAGGAGGTCAGGAACAGGATCGCGAAGATGAAGCAGATCCCGGTTCCCGAGCTCATCGAGGGCAAGAGACTTCTGTTTGTGGACGATTCGATCGTACGCGGCACACAGCTGCGCGAGACAGTAGAGTTCCTCTACGAGTCGGGAGCGAAGGAGGTTCACATGCGTTCGGCATGTCCTCCGATCATGTATGCCTGCAAATACCTTAATTTCTCACGCGGGACCTCCGAGATGGAGCTGCTCTCGAGACGCATCATACGCGACCTCGAAGGCGAAGAGGGTGAGAAGCATATGGACGAATACACAGATACGACGACCAAGCGCGGCAAGTGCATGCTGAAGAGGATATGCGAGAGCCTGGGCTTTGATTCGCTCGAGTATCAGACACTCGACGGACTGCTCGAGGCGATCGGCATCGACCGCAATAAGATCTGCACATACTGCTGGAGCGGACGCGAATAAGTACCGACGCTGCCGGCGACAGGAAGAAAAACGCAGCTAAACAGGAGGATAAAATGGAGAATTCACATTCGGCCAGCTATGCGGCGGCAGGAGTAAACATCGAGGCCGGCTACGAAGGAGTCAGGCTCATGAAAAAACATGTTGAGCGCACCGTGATCCCGGGAGTGGTTTCGGGAATCGGCGGTTTCGGAGGTCTGTTCGCGCCCGACATCACCGGCATGACCGAGCCCGTACTTGTTTCGGGAACGGACGGCGTAGGCACAAAGCAGAGGATCGCGCAGCTTGCGGGCATTCATAATACCGTGGGTATCGACTGCGTCGCTATGTGCGTGAACGATATCATTTGCTGCGGCGCTCGACCCATATTCTTCCTTGATTACATCGCGATCGGCAAAAACGATCCGGTTAAGGTAGCTTCACTGGTCGAGGGTGTCGCTGAAGGCTGCGTTCAGGCAGGCTGTGCGCTGATCGGCGGCGAGACTGCTGAGCATCCCGGTACCATGCAGCCCGATGATTACGATCTGGCCGGTTTCTCGGTAGGTATCGTCGACAAAAAGGACATCATCGACAACAGGACCATGGCAAAGGGCGACGCGGTGATCGCGCTGGCTTCGAGCGGCTTCCATTCAAACGGATATTCACTTGTAAGGAAAGTATTTGATATAGAGAACGCGGATCTTTCCGAGCATATCGACGTGCTCGGAAAGACTCTCGGGGAGGCGCTGCTTACACCCACGAGGATATATGTAAAGCCTGTCCTCGAGCTCATGAAGAGCGTTAAGATCAAGGGCATCAGCCATATTACCGGCGGAGGCTTTTACGAGAATATCCCGAGGAGCATCCCCGATGGTCTGACGGCTGTCATCGATAAGTCCGTGGTCAGGACGCCCGCAGTATTTGACCTGCTCGCGAAAAAGGGAAATATCCCCGAGCGAGACATGTTCAACACATTTAACATGGGTGTCGGCATGAGCATCGTTGTTCCGAAGGAGAGCGCGGACGAGGCGGTAAGGATACTCAACGCCTGCGGCGAGGACGCCTACGTAATCGGAGAAATTACAGAGGGCGAGACGAAGATCGTTCTTCGGTGACCGATCGGCAAATAGACAGGCAGATATACCGGCAGGTATACACCATATAACTGCCGTACATCAGACTTGCCGGGAATACCGGGCAACTGCCGTACTCATACGTAACGGATAATATCAGGAGAGTGGGAAAGCTATGTCAGACAGATACGTTAAGATCGCGGTCCTTGTCTCGGGCGGAGGCACAAACCTGCAGGCGC
>JAGCSS010000082.1 GCA_017964055.1 Lachnospiraceae bacterium | reverse complement strand
CCACAAGCATTTCGTAGAAACGTATCAGCATCATGAGCTGCTCATCGCTGCATGTTATATCGTTTTCCGACAGTATTTTCCGCAGTAATTCCTTCTGCTCCATTCTTTAATCTCCACGGGCGCCGGCTGATGCCGTCCCCTAAAACCTTTACATGCCGCGGTTACTGAATCACGGGTCCTTGTTTACCTGCGTCTGTGATCATCATGACTTTGCTCTTGCCAGATATACAAGCAGAACATTGATATCCGCCGGCGAAACTCCCGATATGCGTGATGCCTGTCCGATCGAGGCAGGTCTCATTTTTTTGAGTTTCTGTCTGGCTTCGATCCTCAGTGAAGGAACATCATCATAATCGATCGAATCGGGGATCAGCTTTTTCTCGAGTTTTCTGAACTGATCTACCTGTATCCGCTGTCTCTTTATATAACCCTCGTATTTTATCTCGATATTGATCTGCTCTGCGACAGTATCATCGACTTCGGGTCTGAATGTATCGATCTCTGCGATCGCTTCATATGAAAGCTCGGGGCGTCTCACGAGCTCTGCGAGCGTAGCTCCCGTCGTGAGCTCGGTGCTGTTGTGGGCGCGCAGGAACTCTTGTATCTTAGCGGTTGTTCCTACGGTGGATGACTCGAGTCTTTGGATCTCCGAATCGATCAAAGCCTTTTTCTGTACGACCTGCTCATATCTCTCATCATCGAGCAATCCTACCCTGTGGCCGTATTCGTATAAACTCAGATCGGCATTGTCCTGACGGAGCAGCAATCTGTACTCCGCGCGGGAAGTCATCATCCTGTAAGGCTCCGAAGTCTCTTTTGTGACCAGATCGTCGATCAGCACTCCGATATAGGCATCCGAACGGTCGAGTATCAGAGGTTCTTTGCCCTGCAGCTTCATCGCCGCATTGATACCCGCAATGATACCCTGCGCGGCAGCCTCTTCGTAGCCCGAGCTGCCGTTGGCCTGTCCGGCGCTGAAGAGTCCGTCGATCTCCTTAAATTCAAGACTCGCCTTGAGCTGTGTCGCATTGATGCAGTCATATTCGATCGCGTACGCATTGCGCACGATCACTGCGTTTTCAAGTCCGGGAACCGAGCGGTACATTGCGTACTGAACATCCTCAGGGAGACTGCTCGACATGCCCGAAATATACATTTCATTTGTATAGAGGCCTTCGGGCTCGATGAAAACCTGATGGCGCTCCTTATCCGCAAACCGCATGACCTTGTCCTCGATGGAAGGACAGTATCTGGGTCCGACTCCTTCGATCATCCCTGAAAAAAGAGGGGAACGGTCGATATTGTCGCGGATTATCTTATGTGTTTCTTCGTTGGTATATGTGAGCCAGCAGCTGACCTGGTCCCTGGCTATATCCTCACTCCTGTTTGAAAAGGAAAACGGAACTATCTTCTCGTCACCCTTTTGCTCTTCCATCTTTGAAAAATCGATCGAACGCTTATCTATTCTGGCCGGAGTTCCGGTCTTGAAACGTCTGACTTCAATGCCGAGATCTATCAGCGACTGTGTGAGATGATCGGCCGAGGGAAGTCCGTTCGGTCCGGTGTAATGACTGACCTCTCCGGTGATGCAGCGTGCCTTCAGATATACGCCCGTGCAGAGGATCACGCATCTGCAGGGATAAATGTTACCGGCAAAAGTCTTTACTCCGGTGACTGTTTTACGGGATCCTTCACTTTCTTCGGTCAGTATTTCGATTATCTCATCCTGCCTGATAGTAAGGTTCGGGGTATTCTCAAGGATCTTTCTCATCTCACGGGAATAATCCTTTTTGTCAGCCTGGGCGCGAAGCGAATGCACAGCGGGACCTTTTGAGGTATTGAGCATCTTCGACTGGATAAAGGTCCTGTCGATATTTTTTCCCATCTCGCCGCCGAGAGCGTCGACCTCCCTTACCAGATGCCCCTTTGAAGTTCCTCCGATATTCGGATTGCAGGGCATCATCGCAATGCTGTCGACACTGACCGTGAAAACCACAGTCTTGAGTCCCAGCCTCGCGGCGGCCAGCGCAGCCTCGCAGCCGGCGTGTCCGGCACCGATGACCGCAACATCATAATCGGGATAAAACATACTGCTCCTTTCCGTGCAGATCACTTTCCCATACAAAACTCACTGAATATCCTGTCGGCCAGATCGTCTTCGACATTGTCTCCGGTGATCAGTCCGAGCGAAGTATACGCAGCCATCAGATCGATCGAATAAAAATCCTCGGGCATGCCTGCGGACAGGCTCGCCTTAACGGCTTCGAGGCTCTTTTTCGCTTCGATCAGCAGGTTCTTCTGACGTACGTTGGTAATGCATATCTCATCGTTAATATCAAGTGAACCCGCGAAAAACATATCGGTTATGCACTTTTTCAGATCATCGATGCCGGTATTCTTCGCTGCGGAAATGCCAATCACGGGTACTGACCGGTCCCCGATCTTTTCCCGTATCGATGCCGCGTCAAAATCTTCTACGTCTGTCTTATTAACGAGTATTATGCATTTCTTATCTCTCAGCATTTCGAGTATGCCGATATCTTCACCGGTCAGTCCGACCGTCGCGTCAACGACATACAGTATCAGGTCCGCTTCCTGTGCGGCCGCGCGCGCTCTGTCAACTCCGATGCGCTCGATCCGGTCATGAGTATCGCGTATGCCCGCGGTATCGGTCATCCTGAGCACTATGCCGTCCAGAACTACGGTCTCCTCTAATGTATCTCTCGTGGTTCCCGCTATATCCGTGACTATCGCTCTCTCTTCCCCGAGTATCACGTTGAGCAGAGAAGATTTGCCGGCGTTTGGTCTGCCTAGTATTACGGTCGCGATGCCTTCGCTGATTATTCTACCGTTGTCGTTTGATTTGATCAGTACGCTTATCTCTTCGATCATCTTATCGACATCGGCTTCGAGCTCTTCGGGAAAACCTTCCAGGCTGAAATGCTCCGGATCGTCGAGAGCCGCTTCGATAAAAGCGGTTTTTGAAAGAATGATTTCTCTTAATCCCGCGATCTTTTCTTTTACATCGCCTCTCAGCTGCCTGAGAGAATTCTTAAGTGCGAGGGAACTCTTTGCGGCAATGATGTCACTCACCGCCTCGGCCTGTGTCAGGTCGATCCTGCCGTTTAAGAATGCCCGTTTTGTAAACTCTCCGGGCTCCGCAGGTCTCGCGCCCGCAGCGATCACAGCGTCGAGTACCGCTCTTGTCACTACGATACCGCCGTGGCAGTCGATCTCGATCACATCTTCGCGGGTATATGTGTGAGGAGCTTTCATTTTTAGCAAAAGCACCTCATCGATAGTTTTTCCGTCTGCTTCGATAAAACCGTAAGCGGCCTTGAAGGACTCCATTTCGGAAACCTTTTTGCCGGAAGCCGCGCGGAATACCGCGTCCCCGATCTCAAATGCAGCATCGCCGCTTACTCTTATGATACTGATCCCGGAAGCCGAAAGCCCGGTTGCAACAGCAGCTATCGTATCATGTTCCATATGCCGCATCCTTTCCCGATCAATGAACAAAAGGCGGGTTTATTCAAAACCCGCCTTCATAACAGTTTTTACTCCTTAGAAGCTTCAGCCTTTGCCTGAGCCTCGGCTGCGGCCTTTGCAGCTGCCTTCGACTCTAAGTAATCTGCGTAATCCTTCTTGTAATCGGTGCTGTAATCCTTAGTGTCGGCACCGTATCTCTTATGAAATTCGCGGCTGCTGCTGACTTTTTTGTTGTTTCTGCCCGAATCAAAGCGCTTGTTTCCGTAACGCGAATTACGGCGTCTGTCCTCATAAACAACACCCTTTTTGGGAGCGATGATAACCTTGCGGAAAGGCTCCTCGCCTTCACTGAAGGTCTCAACGTATTTGTCGTTCTGAAGCGCCGAATGGATGATCCTTCTCTCGTAAGGATTCATGGGCTCAAGCGCTACCTGTTTGCGGAACTTCTTAACCTTTGTAGCGATGTTCTTTGCGAGATTCTCAAGTGTTTCCTTACGTCTCTCGCGGTAATTCTCGGTATCGAGCTTAACCTTAACGTACTTGCCTGTCTCCTTTGTAACGGCGAGACTCGCAAGATACTGGAGTGAATCGAGTGTCTGTCCTCTCTTTCCGATGAGGATGCCCATGTCGTCGCCGACGATCTGAACCTCAAGTGTCTCAGCTTCTTCGTTGTTCACAACATCAACTGTTGCTTCAACCTCCATGGCACCGAGAACATTGAGTATGAATGTCTTAACTATCTCTTCGGGATTAACGGCTTTCTTCTGAACCCTGATAACAGCGGGCTTCTTTCCGAAACCGAGGAATCCGGTGCTGGCCTCTTCAACTACCTCATATTCAACCTTGTCGGCAGTTGTTCCGAGCTCGGCAAGTGCGGCTGCAAGTGCTTCTTCAACCGTATTGCCGGAAAATTCCTTCCAATCTTCCATTATTATTCAGTTCCTTCCTCTGCAGCGTGGTTATCGGTAACGGTCTCTGTGCTCTTTTCCGGCTTGGCTTCGTCTTTTGCGTTGGCGCGCGCCATAAGAAGATTCGCGTTCGCGGCTATGCTCTTCGCACTGTATGAAACCGTACTGCGCTGATAATCGGCTCCGCTGACAGATTTGCGTTTATTGTTTTTCTTGTATTCGGTATTGTCGTATGCGGTGTTGTCGTAAGTCTTGGTTGACTTCTTCGCAACCTCGGCCATCTTGTTGTCATATACGACACCGAGCTTTTCTTTTCTCTTGTTGGCTTTCTCAACATTCTTCTCGATCATCGCATCAAGGTCGGTCTTATCAAGATAACGGTTGATGAAGATATTCTGAAGGATGGTGAACAGGGCAGAAGCGATCCAGTAGATGCCTACGCCGATAGGGAGCATAAGACAGAATACACCGGACATGATCGGCATGATCGTGTTCATGGTATTCATGGAACCCGCCATCGGATTGTCATTGTTTTTGGTCTGCTTCTGAGGCTGGTTCGCGTTCATCGTCTTGGTCTGTATCATCTGTGTGACAACAGCGAGTACAGGAATGATGAGTGAACCTATGATCTTAAAGTTGGGAGTATCAAGAATGTTCAGGCCGAAAAGGTTATTGGCCTTGATGATATTGTTGACTGCCTCCGTACATGTTCCCTGAATGGCTGCAAATGTGCCGTTCTGGAAAAATGCCTCCCAGTTTGCGGTCGAAAACTTCGCAAGTATGTCGATGAGGCTGTTGGTATACTCGGTCGAACCGAGTGCGTAAGTCGAAAGGCTGTTGGTAACACGCAGACCGTTCTCGGTAATGAAAGTAGTGATCGTGTCAGCATGTCCTGAAATACCTTCGATAGCGCCTGCTACCGTTCTGTACCAGTCGCCCACTTCTCCGACATATGCGGGGATCGCGTAAATAACGCGGTAAAGAGCGAACATGATGGGGAGTGAGATCAGCAGCGGCAGACATCCTCCCATGGGATTCGTGCCGTACTTGGCATAAACCTCCTGTGTCTCGGCCTGCTGGCGTCTCATTGACTCTTCGTCTTTTTTGCCCTTGTACTTTTCCTGAATCTTTGTAAGCTCAGGATTCATCTTTGATGAGAGTCTCGTGAATTTCTGCTGCTTTATCGTAAGGGGCAGCATAAGCATTTTAACTACAAATGTAAATAAGAAGATACATAATGCGAGATTATGTATTCCGAAGAGTCCGACAAATTTGTAGATCGCATCAAGAATAACTCCCATAATCCAGGCAAACGGCTTCAGGAAACCGGATACCCGGGTTAAAAACAGGATATTCAATTTTACCTCTCAATCTGTTACGGAACTGCTATCCGCAACATTCAAAATCTAGGGTACCGGATCGTATCCTCCCTTGGCAAACGGATGACACCTGAGTATTCGTTTCGCTGCTAAAAACGAACCCTTCAGAGCTCCGTGCTTCTGAAGCGCTTCGATCGCGTAAGATGAGCAGGTAGGGATGTAAATACACACACTCCGCCTTTTGAGCGGTGATATATATTTCTGATAAACTCTGATCAAAAAGATAAGAATAGTTTTCATCTCAATATTTTATGGAGTCCGGCAAGATGCAGCATCGCATCTCTGACATCAAAATAACTCCTGCCTCTTGCGCCCGCACGCGCCACTACCACAATGTCCAAACCACTATTGAACATGCCGCCCGTTATCCGGTATGATTCACGGACGAGTCTGGTAATTCTGTGTCTGACAACGCTGTTTCCGATCTTCTTGCTGACGGATATCCCCAATCTGTTGTATTCAAGGTCGTTTTTCAGGACATACATGACCAGGATACGATTGGCAAAGCTTCTGCCGTTTTTATATACGTTGTCAAACTGCGGATAATTCTTTAATGAAACTGTTTTCGACACATTCAAATCCCCGGAGCCTGCTCTCCTGTCAAAAGACAGAAGAAAAGGTCACATAAATGCGACCTCAGGCTGATAATGTATGTCTTCCTTTTGCTCTTCTGGCAGATAATACCTTGCGGCCGCCTGCCGTGGCCATTCTCTGACGGAAACCGTGAACCTTGGATCTCTGTCTGTTCTTGGGCTGGAATGTCATTTTCATGTCTGTAACACCTCCTTTTCGAATTAAAGTATATGACCCTTTAAAAGCCTATAATCCCCGCTTTTAAATAAATGGTCAAATTAACAGCATTACAATTATATTTACCAAAGTCATTTTCGTCAAGTAAAATCTTATTTTTTTAATACTTTAAGGAAGTTATCAACCGTTTTCCAAGTTATGCACATAAGGTGTGGATATGTTGATAATTTTATGTGGATAACATTTATTTATTGAAAATTCTTTCTCTATGATATAGAATAATTATGTGTGGCAATTTCGCCTTTT